>JBFGLD010000001.1:0-28553 GCA_041576335.1 Anaerolineae bacterium
GGCAGGGGGCACACCCCTTGAAGAGGCACGTCCCAGCGGCCAAGCTGCTCCAGCTCGCACCGGCAGTGACCGCATTCGCCTCAAGGTCGGGGAACACCAGTTAGCCGTGGTTGGCGGCAGTTTCCAAGAAATGCTGACCACGGTAAAAGGGTTGCCGGGACGTCGTTTTGACGGCAATGCTAAAATATGGGAGATCCCCGGGGATGTAAGCGTTATCAAGGGACTGGTCGAAGCCGCTGGTTTTCAACTGGAGGGTGCGGAAAACATTTCGCAGGGTCCTATCCGGCCAATGGAAACCCCCCTCTTCTCCGGCGCAGAGCAGCCACCTCCGTTCGAACCCCCAGATTTTCTCGATGAAAAGGACGTCCCTGCTTATGAGCCGCCTGATTGGTGGGATGATGCCGGCGGAGCGCCTCCACCGGGCGTACCGGACGATTGGGATGATAGGTTTGCTGCTCCTGCTTACGACGAACCACCTAACTGGGATGACCAGCCCTTGCCTCAGCCCGGTACAGCCTCCCCCGGCACCGGGCCAACCGCTGCCAGGGGTAGGGATCAGGGCGATCAAATTCGAATTCGACTGGGAGAGGTCAGCGCCACTGTATCCGGCGGGTCGTTCCAGGAGATGTTAACCGCGATCAAAAATATCCCGGGACGCCGCTTTAACAGCCAGGAAAAGGTGTGGGAACTCCCTGAAAGCGTTACCCTGGACTCAGCAGATCGAACCTTACGTGCCGCCGGATTCGTGATGAAAGTCGAGTAAAAAAGGGGTATAGCAACCTTAGCTACACCCCTGTCCATTAAGCTCTTTTAATAAAAATTCAAACCATAGGCGCAAAATCTTTACGAGCAGAAACGGCCAGCGCCTGCGCCTGCCCTTCGGCGTGGTAGCTGCTGCGCACCAGCGGGCCGCTTTCGACCCACTTGAAGCCTAACTCCATGCCGATGTCGTGGAGCTCGCGGAACTCATCAGGATGGACGTAGCGATAAACCGGTAAGTGAAGCGGAGACGGCCGCAAATATTGGCCAATGGTAAGAATATCTACCCCGTGCTCCCGCAAATCGCGCATTACGGACACTACTTCTTCTTTCAATTCGCCCAACCCAACCATAATGCCGCTTTTGGTTACCGCGCCGGGGTCCAACGATTTTGCCCCGGAGAGGACGTTTAGAGTTTGCCGGTAGTTAGCTTGCGGCCGAACCGTGCGATAAAGCCGCGGCACGGTTTCAGTATTATGATTCAAGATTTCGGGGTGAGCATCCATCACTTCCTTAAGGGCCGGCCGACTCCCCTTAAAATCAGGAACCAGTACCTCGATAGTACACGCCGGCAAGCGTTTGCGAATTTCGCGGATGGTGCCAGCAAAGATATGCGCTCCGCCGTTAGGCAATTCGTCCCGGTTGACGGAGGTGAGCACGCAGTGGCTGAGATTCATGGCAAAAACGCTTTCGGCCACCCGTACCGGTTCATCTTCATCTAAGGTCGGTGGGCGACCGGTTTTAATGTGACAAAAACCGCAAGAACGAGTACAGATATCGCCCATTAACAAAAAAGTCGCCGTGCCCCGGCTCCAGCACTCGCCGATATTCGGGCAGAGCGCTTCTTCACACACGGTGTGCAGCCCCTTTGAACGCATCAAATTTTTTACACGGCTAAATTCTTTTCCGGCCGGCAGTCGTACTTTTAACCAATCGGGTTTACGCTTCGGCAATTCCCGCTCGACAACAAGACTATTCGGATCGATCAAGTTTTTCACAGTATTAGCAACCTCATATTCGGCAGTTTCAATTGATCATTCGTCAGGCTGCTTCTAATTCAGCCAGGGCGTCTTCCAGGTACCAGATGATCTCATTAACCCGCGGCAGTGGACCCTCGATCATGTCGAGGGCCCTATCCAAAATAGGGAGCAGCAGATTCTCCTGTGCGGCAGCAGCTCGAACGCGCGATAAACGCAAACGTCGAATAGCCTCATTGACCTGGGGTGTCTCGTACAGCTGGTCAATCGCGCTGTAAACCAAGTCCATCAACGTATCCGGCAGCAGTTCACCCTTAGGCGCTAAATCGGCGGCTGCCTCCAAAATTTGCCTGGGCCCGGAGTAGGCCCGCTGGGAAATCGGGTCAGTTTGCTGCCAGCGCTCCCCGTAAGAGGCCTGCATCGTCTCAAAATTGCCGTTGAAGTAAACGTATACATGTTGGTTCCACAACACCGTGTTGACGGCATCATACACTTCATCGGGGTCCGAACTGTGAGCAATCAACTTGCCGTGGACCGGCTCGAAATCGTCATCCTCTTCAGGGGAAATAATGAAAGCCAGCCATTCGTCAGGAAAGATTTTGGCAATCTCTTCGATGTGCGGTAAACGCTCGACGTCGGTCATCGTGTTGTATGGACAGCCGCAGTTACAATCGCCACCACATTGGCCGGGCGTATTACAGCCGGTTCTTTTTGTGAACGGTTCGGCGTACCAGTTCTCCGGTTCAGCAACCCGACCGGGCGCAGCCGTCGGGCTATCAAGCAACTCTATTCGTACCACACACGGTTCCTTTATGATCTTTCAGGCTTTGGTGACTTATTATACGTTTTTGTTATCAGAAAATCAACAAAATAAATCCGGGCTTATAGCTCAGCATACGCCTACCAATGTTTCTCTGAAAATGAGGGTAGTGGTACAATAGGCACCCAAGCCCCAAATCGCAAAAGGCGCTGCCGACTTAGCCCGTGATAAGCAACCGGATTGAACGATTTGGGGCGGCGCTCTACGATTCTTGACGAAGAGTTTGATAACTCTGTGGAAGGATAACAGTCGATGACGTATATGGCTCAGCGTGTCAGCAACTTTGGAACCACCATCTTTTTTGAAATGACAAACCTGGCAAATAAACATGGCGCGGTTAACCTGGGACAAGGTTTCCCTGATTTTGCCGGTCCCCATTTTCTAAAGCAGGCTGCCGTCGAGGCCATCCAGAATGACATTAACCAATATGCGCCGGGTAGCGGGCGTCCTCGCCTGCGTGAAACCATCGCCCAAAAGATGGAGGATCTTTATGGCCTGGCTGTTGATCCTTCCACTGAAATTACGGTAACTCACGGGGCAACCGAGGCTATTTTCGCTGCGATTCTGGGTCTGGTAAATCCAGGCGATGAAGTGATTCTATTTGAACCCTATTACGATTCGTATTTGCCGGCGGTACAAATCGCGGGAGGCAGGCCCCGATTCTACACGTTATACCCTCCGGATTGGGCCATTGAGCCCGATAAATTAACCGCCCTGTTTTCGGACAAGACCAAGTTGATAATGATCAATACGCCGCATAATCCAACGGGAAAAGTCTACTCCAGGTCAGAGCTGCAGCTGATTGCCGAGTTGTGCCAGAAGCACGATGTGATCGCCGTGACCGATGAAGTGTACGAGCACATTATTTTCGACGGCTGCCAGCATCTTCTCCTGGCCACGCTTCCCGGCATGGCCAGGCGTACCGTGACTATTTCGAGCGCAGGCAAAACATTTAGCGTGACCGGTTGGAAGGTAGGCTGGGCCATCGCCGCACCGGAGCTTAATCAGGCACTTTTTCGAGTTCACCAATTTATGACGTATTGCGGGGCTGCGCCGCTGCAAGAAGCGGCGGCCACGGGGCTGCAAGTTTCCAAAGATTACTACCTCGAACTGGCCGATATGTATCAGGCCAACCGCGATTTTTTGGCGAATGCCCTGGGTGAAGCCGGCCTCGAGCCAATCGTGCCCGAAGGCACCTACTTTATGATGGTAGACATTCGTCATCTCGGTTTTCCCGATGATGTTGCCTTTTGCCGTTATTTGACCACTGAAATCGGCGTTGCCGCCATTCCACCAAGCGCCTTTTACCACAATCCGGCTGACGGGGCAAACCTGGCCCGCTTCGCTTTTTGCAAAACTCGTGAGACACTTGAGAAAGCCGCTCGCCGGTTGGCGAAAGTAAGAAATACAGTACAAAATATCTAAATCAATCTTATAGGAGATTTCGAATGGGAACCACACACGTATCTGCTCGCTGGACCGGCGACGCATTGACCTTTGTTGGCACCGACAGCAAGAATCACGAAATTACTATGGGCCGTGGAAACGTGCCGCCAACCCAAATGATGCTGCTGGGCTTAGCCGGCTGTATGGGTATGGATATCGTCAGTATCTTACAAAAAAAGCGTCAAAACCTTACCGGAGTAGAAGTACAAGTCACGGGCTATAACGCTGACGAGTACCCCAAACCGTACGAAACTGTCGAATTATCTTTCCTGGTTAAGGGGCAGCGAATTGATCGCAGGGCCGTGGAGCGAGCCATTGAATTGTCAATGACAAAATATTGCATCGTCGGCCAAACACTGCAAAAGCAGGTCCAGTTGAAGACATCCTTCGAGATTGAGGAGGCAACATAGGGCGAAGTGCGCGGTACGTGTTCATGGTCTGCCCGCGTGCAAATGCACTTCGACATGAATGATGCACGACACGCCTGCTCAAGTTCAACTCAACGCCTTGCACTATAAGCTGAGCCTTTGTCGCCGTTGTGTCGCCGCAGGCTATTTTATCGGCAGCACGCCGGTGTTTTCCGGTCCTGCTTCAGCCCAGGTCATCGTTGTGGGGCAGGCACCGGCCCAGGTCGAGTCAGGCCAAGCCGGCGAACCTTTTGGTCTTCGTCGGCATGGGCGGCGGTCGTTATTGTGGGATTGGCTTGAGCGAGCAGGTTGGTCTGAAGAGACGTTTCGAACCCATCATTATCTTTCAGCCGTCACTAAATGCTATCCCGGCAAAAGCAAAAACGGAAAAGGTGATCGGCTCCCCAGCGCCCGAGAGCGAGAACTCTGTCGCCCGTGGCGGGAGCAAGAGTTGGCCATTATCCAACCAAAGATGATCATCGCAGTGGGCCGCATCGCCATTGAGCAGTTTCTGCCGGAGCTTAAAGGGCAAGCACTGGATGACATTATCGGTCACGTTTTCGAGCGAGACCCCTATGTGATTATTCCTCTGCCTCATCCGTCAGGGGTCAGCCGCTGGCTCAACCGGCCGGACAATCAAGCCAAGTTGAATGAGGCCCTAGAACAGTTGAGGAAGGTAAAACTGAAATTAAACATTCAGTAAGGTATGTCCCGAGTTGCCACTTTACTAATTTTGAGCGGTGACAGTCACTTTTTCAGGAAAAATGAGAGCATATTTGATATCGCTGGGAATCTTGACCATCTGAAGTGACTGTCACCTGTTTGCCACAAGTCAAAAAATATGATTGTGTAACACCTGACGGGAGAACTTATGAATATCAAAGTCCAGCAAGGTGGCATCCAAACGGTAGCTGCCGACGCCATTATCGTTAATTTATTCCAGGGCGTGGCCGAACCGGGCGGCGCAACCGGGGTCGTCGATAGAGCCCTTGACGGCGCAATCACCGACCTTATCGCCGGTGGCGATTTGCGCGGCAAACGGGGCGAAACGGCGGTTCTCTATCCCCGGGGCGCTCTACCGGCTCAACGGGTCATCATCGTTGGGCTGGGGAAATCTGACAAATTTGACCTTGAAGCAGTTCGCGAGGCCGCGGGCGCGGCCATCAAACAAGCACAAAAGTTGGGGGCAACTAACGTCGCTACTATAATTCATGGGGGTGGTCTGGGCGGTTTGGAGCTGAGCGACGCAGCTCAGGCTGTGGTCGAGGGCAGTATGTTGGCTCTATACAAATATGATGCTCCCCGAACAAAGAAGGACGAGGAAGAGGCGGACCACGAGGTCAAGTTGTTAACGCTGGTTGAATTCGACGAGGCCAAAATCCGGACCATCGACGAGGGTGCACAAGCCGGCCAAATCATAGCTGAGAGTGTCTACCTCACTCGCACCCTGGCCAATCAGCCCAGCAATGTGGCCACGCCAAGCGCCATTGCCGAGGCCGCTCAGGCCATGTGTGTCGAGGTTGGCCTAACTTGCCAGGTGCTGGACGAAGCAGCGATCAAAGTACAAAAGATGGGTGCCCTGCTGGCGGTCAGCCAGGGGGCCGCGCAACCCGCCCGCTTCATTACAATGAGCTACAACCCCACCGCTGCTGCCCAGGCTAATCGCCGGCCGGTGGTTTTAGTGGGCAAAGGGGTGGCTTTTGATACGGGTGGGTATTCCCTTAAACAGCCTCAGAGTATGGTTGGGATGAAAGGGGATATGGCCGGGGCAGCTGCCGTGATCGGGGCCATGCGGGCCGTCGCTTTGTTAAAGTTACCATTTTCGGTGGTGGGCTTGGTCCCCACCGTGGAAAATGTTGTCAGCGCGACCGCATACAAACCGAATGATGTTTTTTTTGCGAAAAACGGACTCAGTATCGAGATCATTAGCACCGATGCCGAAGGGCGATTGATTTTGGCCGACGCGCTCTGTTATGCTGACGAACTCAAACCGGCGGCGGTGATCGACGTGGCCACGCTGACCGGAGGGAAAGTAATTGCCCTGGGCGAGCGTACCACCGGCCTCTTTTGCAACGATGATAAGCTGAGCGAAGCGCTGTTGGCTGCCGGGCAGCGAACAGGTGAGCCGCTGTGGCGCCTGCCGCTCGACCCGGCCTATGACCGTCAGCTCAAAAGCCAGGTTGCCGACCTCAAGAATTCGGGAGGGCGGGCGGCCAGCCCTGTCACTGCTGCCCGTTTTCTAGCCCATTTTGTCGGCGATTGGCCGTGGGCCCACCTGGACATAGCCGGCGGCGACACCTACGGCAGCGGGGCAGAGCACACACCTCGCAGCTATGTAACCAACGGGGCAACGGGCATCCCGCTGCGCGCCATGGTGGAATATCTTCGGCGGCGAGAGTTATAGCTTATCGTTACCTTTGCGCTAAAATAATAACCAAGACAAGAATAATCAAGAGCAGAGACCACAGCCCGATGGCCAGGCGAGTTGCCCGTTCGGCTTTATCGGCTTCCCACCACTGTCTCGGACGAATGCCTTGCACCAAAAACGTTGTAACGCCGGCGAGATTAACACAAATTAAATTTGTGACCAGTAACAACAAGGCTCCTGAGGCTGCCGGCAGGTTGCCGGACCCAATCATTAAACCAAACGTAACCAGCGGCGGCAGCAGCGCGACCGCTACCATAACCCCAATAAGGGCAGCGGGCGCACCGCTGGTGAAGGCCAACACCCCGGCAGTGCCGGAGGCCAGCGCCAGCACAATATCAGAAAGACCAACCTGTGTTCTGGACGAGATTTCGGAAATATTAGGGTCCACCTCTAACATGTAGCCGGCCACAATTGACAGCCCAAGAGCAATCATGACTCCGGCCAGATTCGTCTTCAGGGCGTTGCGCCCTAATCCAAAATCTCCCAGAGTGGTTGCCAGCGCCAGACCAACATTTGGACCGAGCAAAGGGGCAATAACCATCGCGCCGATGATCACGGCGACGTTATTGCGCAGCAGACCAACAGCCGCGACGATGGTCGACAAGATGACCATCGCTACAAAGATTTTTGAAAATTTTGTACTGTCTACAATATCTTGATATAGCTCTTCTCGACTAATACGTAGGCTACTTTGTTCTGTCTCATCTTCCGGCTGGGACTCTGCCTGGGTTGCTTGCTCATTGTCCTCGTCTTCAGCAACCCGGGGAATGGTGGCTTCTACGGGCAGCATTACTACGCGAAATCCTTCCATGGCTCCAAATTTCTTTTCCAAAAGATCCATAAGCTTTTCAGTGTTTTCCGCGGACAGGAGCATTTTTACGAGCAATCCAGTTTCAGCACTCTTTTCATGCCAAAAACCTACGATCGGTTCGTCTTCAATTAGCGCGCGGACATTGTTACTGTCGGCTTCAGGAAGAATGATTTCTATCAAACGGAGCGGCATCGGTCCATACCTTTAGCGGCAGCATTTGACTTCGCAGTCGCCACATCACTCCCACGCTGGCAAAAATGACAAGGAAACCCAATACCGCAGCCAGAATCTTTAGATCTCGCTCGGGGTTAGGTGGAATGTAGCCCTCAGCCCGGCGCAAGTGGGCAGTGGCCAGCAGCTCGCGCCGAAGTTCATCCTCAAAACCGGTGGCCGGGGTAATCGGGGTAAGGGTAGATCTAACGCGTTCCGCAACCGCTAACAAAGCGGCTAATTCCGCTTCATCATTAATTGAGAAGTCGGCCTGATCGATTGAGCCCGTGACCAATCGATCAGCATGCTCAGACAAAATTTCTTTTAGCCGTTTTTTGTCCATCACATCTCTCCAATGACCGTTCTCCACTCTTTTAACCCCCTTCGGCGGGATAAGTTGCGAAGCCCACAATGCCGGGGCCGAAATGAACAGCTAAGGATAGGGCCAGGTCCGTGACAAAGGTATCCCGGCAATTCAAGCGGGCCTGGATTTCAGACAGCAGCGACGCCGCTTCCAGAGGAGCCTGCGCGTGTACGACACCCACGTCGACTAACGAGTTTCCTACCTTAGCTTCGGCTAACTCTAACATGCGCAGGAGACCCTTTTTCTTTCCTCTAACCTTGTCTACGACTACCAACGAACCCTCCTGTACCCCCACAATTGGTTTGATATTGAGCAGCGAAACCACCGTTTCGCGCAGGCGCCCCACGCGCCCGCTCATTCGTGCAAAACGTAAGTCCCTGAGCATGAACAACTCGTTTATCTGGGGCGGACGGGCCTCAAGATGAGACGCAATCTCATCGACCGGCCGGCCGGCCTCGGCCAGTTGGGCCGCTTCACGAACCATCAGTCCCAAGCCCACCGACCCGGTCAAGCTATCGACAACGCTGATTCTTGTCTTATGCTCTAGTTGTTTGGCACTCAAGCAAGCAACATGCCACGTTCCGCTCAATTTGCTCGTGACGTGGATCGACAAGATTTCGGTGCCGGCGGGGGCCAGGGCTTCATAAACCGCCTTAAATTGCCCGATTGACGGTTGAGACGTCATAGGTAATTTTTGTTCAGCCTCGATCCGGTCATAAAATTCCCCCGAATCGAGCGTTACACCTTCCTGAAACGTCTCCAAACCGAATTGGATATGTATCGGCACCCTGGTAATGTTGTAACGCCGGAGCCATTCCGGAGGCATGTCACATGTGGTATCAGTAACAATCTTAATCACAGCTGTTAGCCTTGCAGATACTTAATTCGGGCAAACAAACACTTACGACTCGATATCGGCCTAACCCAACAATAGTTTAGGGAGTCCGCTAACTGGGCCAATGCTAATCTCCTAGAAGTTCATCCAATTCCGGCGGATTGATTAAATTTTGATGCTCGGCCAATAACTCTTTCAACGACACTAAGGTCCGGTGGTATAGAGACTTGATGGCTCCTTCACTCCGGCCCATTATCTGACCGATCTCAGCATTTGACATCTTTTCGATAAATTTTAGGGTTAACAGCTGCTGTCGTTCTGGAGGAAGCCGTTGGATGGCTGCCAACAAAATTTCTCGTTCGTCGGTTTGCTCGGCAGCTTTGTGAGGGCTTTCTTGACCGTCACCTTTCAGGGTGACGCTCTCCAGGGCAACTATCTGCCGCCGCTTCGTATCGCGATGCCAATTGGCAACCAAGTTACGGGCAATTCGGTACAGCCAGGCAACAAAAGGAATCCCCCGATTGTGATAATGGGGGATATGGTTGAGGGCTTTATAAAATACTTTTGCGGTTAGGTCTTCTGCTTCATGGTGATTTCCAACCCGGTAGTAAATATAATTGTATATCTTATCAACATACAGTTCGTAGAGTTCCCCGAAAGCTGCCGGGTCGGATTTGGCCTGCTCGATCAGTCTATTCTCGTCAACGTCAGCCGTCATCGGCTATTCCAAACATGTCAGACTTGATGCAACCTGAGCATGGCGTCATTCAAAAAAGAGGACAGCACGGAAATACTTTCGTCACTCAATTCGGTCAATTGATTTTGAAAGCGTTTGGTGTGAGAGAGCAATTTTTCCGTCATCGTCGAATCGTCTGCATCGTTGGTTAAGGCTGAAGCCAAACTCAAACCGGCCAACGTGGCCAGCCCTACTTGGCCCCTGTTTCGCAAGCTATCTAACGCTGGCAGCAGATTACGGGCGCGCAGTCGCTCAATATTGAGGAGTTGGACCGAGATCATTTCGGCACAGTAATTTAGGGGGGTTTTGGCACTGGAAAGGTTCGACAAAGATTCCCGGATAGCATCCGCCGGGTTTACATGACGGGCCTCTTCGAGTTGGCGCAGGATGCGTTTCTTCACGCTTTGCCAATCGCCGCTGTTGAGTACTTCTTCCCTAAGCAGGGTCAAAAATTGCGCTGCTTTGTTAGTGGGGTAAAATACAATCTGGGATCGACCGGGGCCGGATTGGCTATCATTCAATACATAAGAAGAGGCAGCCAAACCTTTTTCTTCTAAAACCTTAAGCATATCGTAAGCCGAAAATTTATTAACGCCGATTTTTTCGGCAACCATTGAATAATGAACCGGCCCTTTAAACTCGCGATAGAGATCAAATAAATTATCCAGGAACGTTTGTTGGCGAGGCGTTAGCTTAAGCATTGTAAACCACCTTTCCAGGAAGATCATACAAGACCAGAAAAACCGAAATTTCCACCGAATTGTACCTTTATCTCGACAGCTTGTCAATTGAACGAGTCGCCGGGAGTCTGTCCTAAATTTTGGAGCACAAGCTGACAGTCAATTTTTACCTCGGTTATGGCCTGGTATTGCCCAGTCTCTGCAAAAGCGTTCAATTCTTAGCGACTGTCAGATAAAATCTGGGACACATTCGGTCCCCAGGAAGATACGGAAACTTGAGCAAATTCTTGAATTTCTGCCTACACCGTAACCTTTCGACTGTATGAGTTTTAATATCAGTGAAGTTATTTGCCTCTCAGTAGAGGCAAACCAAAATTTACGCGAAATGTTTGATAGGAGGCCAGAGAGATAACTATGTTTGCAAACGGTAATGGCAAACGGCGACGCGTCGTGATTACAGGCATGGGTATGATTAGCCCGCTGGGTAATGATTTAGCTTCAAACTGGACTGCCATGATGAACGGCGAATGTGGCGTTGGACCCATCACTAAATTTGACACATCGGATTTTCCTTGCACCATCGCCGCCTTTGTAAAAGATTTCGATCCACTCAATTACATGGACAAACGTGATGCTCGGCGTATGGCACCGTTTCTACACTTCGCCGTGGCTGCAGCTCAAGAAGCGGTAGCTCACGCGGAGCTTGACTTTAGCCGGGAAGATCCAATCCGGGTCGGGGTGGAGATTGGCAGCGCCATCGGTGGCAGTGATGTGGTCGAAGAACAGGCCTTGATTTTAGCCGAACGAGGGGCGAAAAAGGTTAATCCAGCCGCTATTCCCGCCTTGTTAATCAACATGCCGGGTTGTTTCGTCGCCATCAATTTTGATATTCGCGGTCCGGTCAATGCCTCGGTTACTGCCTGCGCCACCGGAATTTCGGGTATAGGCGAAGGGATGCGCCGGATAGTCTGGGGCGATGCCGATGTGATGTTGGCCGGGGGAACGGATAGTGCGATTACGCCGGTCACAGTCAGTGCCTTTGGGCGTTTGACGGCTCTTTCACGCCGCAATGATACGCCCAAGAAATCGATTACACCCTTTGATGCGAGTCGCGACGGTACCGTCATCGGTGAAGGCGCCGGGGTTGTAATTTTAGAAACGCTCGAACATGCCCAAGCTCGTGGAGCCAGGATTTTGGCCGAAGTGGTAGGATACTCCCTGACCAGTGACGCCTATCATATCTCTTCACCTCGCGAAGATGGGAGCAGCGCGGCGCGCGCGATGCAGAATGCCCTAAAAGACGGAAAGGTTCAACCTCACGAGGTTGACTATATTGGCGCCCACGGCACCGGCACCCCGATGAATGATACTATCGAAACCGGAGCTATCAAAACAGCCTTAGGCGAAGCTGCCTTCGATGTTGCGATTAGCTCCATCAAAAGTATGACCGGGCATACCCTGGGCGCGGCAGGGGCTCTATCCGTTATCGCCGCGATTAAGGCTATGCACGAAGGCTGTCTTCCCCCGACCATCAATCTCGATACCCCTGATCCGGATTGCGACCTGGACTACATTCCCAACGAACCCCGCCAGGCCGAGCTGAACGTCGCGTTGATTAATGGGTTTGGCTTTGGGGGACAAAACGCCTGCGTTGTTCTAAGAAAGTGGAACGGTCAATAACTAAAGTCTGCCCAAATTGCAGACGAGTTGTTAATGCTTCGGTTATATCGTGTCGGGCCTGCGGCAGCAGCTTGAAACGAGCCAAGTACGTCTGTACGAATTGTAACATCATGGTATTTCCGAACCGGTCAACACGCCCAGGATGTGGTAACGCCTTAAAATCGACTCCAGGACAAGCCGCCTAGCGACCGCGACCTACCACGGCAACCCGACGGCCCCGGTTAAGAATTCCATAAACGGCGTCGCCTTACGGCAGGTCGCCGCAAAATGATCGACAAAATTTGGGGCGTACGTTTTATCCTCGCTCAAAGAAGTGACCGCGATAAAATCTTTACGTTTTAAATCTTCGACCAGTGGATGTTCAGGATCATAGCCCTTTGGCGCCCGTTTCAACGAGTCACCCTCCATCGTAAATGCGGCTCGAAAAGCGTCATTTGAGATGATCCGCTGCCAACGGTCGGGCTGCTCTACGATGGCATCGCGAATCCGATTTAAGGTCTTTGTGTCCGGATGCCAGATCCCAACGCCCCCAAAGACACCGTCCGGCTCCAAGTGCAGATAAAAGCCGGGTGCGTGGACATCCTTGCCGCTCTCATGGCGAAATTGAACCCCTGCGTGCGTCTTGTACGGGCTTTTATCGGCAGAGAAGCGAATATCTCGGTTGATTCGGAAGAGCGACCCACCCGACTTGCGCGCATCGGCCACGTAGTGCGGACTAATTTCCGCCAGCCGTACCCCAAATTCGCTAATGAAACGCAGCAAAGGCTCCCGCACTTGCCTCTCGTAACGGCGCTTGTTCGCCTGAAACCAGTCCCGGTCATTGTTTTGCTTTAGCTCTCGAAGAAATGTGAAAAGTTCCGGCGTAATATAGGTTTGGTCGGACATTGAGGTTACCCCCTAAATCTAGTGAATTCATAGTCATACTGGTTAAATTGTATCATTTTAGATGCTTTCTGCAGCTATAGACCGGCTGCTTGATTGAGCAGCCCTGTGCCTCAAAATAAACTTCATCAACGGCGACTTTAAATCGGCCATAACCGACCTTATCAGGGTGGTCAAAGTAATTCTTGCCTCCGTTGAGAGCAGTCTCCCCAGCGCAGCCTGACTTGGCAAATTCATCTTATCATACGCCTGCTGACACCGGTATGTCGGTATGTCAGGGACTTCAGTCAAAATCGTCATAATATGGGTAAAAAAGCCAAAAAAAGCCGGCTGCTCCCACAGAGCGAAATTTTCTATGGCAGCAGCCGGCTTTACTGGCTCGGCTAAATTATCCCATCGAGTGTAAACCGACTTTATTGCCTTCAGTATCCGTAAAGAAGGCGACAAAGCCGTGTTGGCCGATATCGGTTTTTGGCATCAATACCTTGCCACCAACTCCTTCGACCTTGTTTAAAACCGAGCTCAAATCCTCGCCACCGTTAAGGTAGACAACCGTGCCCACTGTGCTCGGCACGTAGCCGTCTCCCCTAATAAGGGCGCCACCAACGCCATCCTCGGCCGGGAACATAGCCATCAAAAAGCCAGCCATCGCTTCCATTGTTGCCAATTCTATGCCAAAGATGGTGCTATAAAACTTCTGGGCACGATTCATATCCGTTACGGGAATTTCGAACCAATTCAATGCATTTGCCACAATTACGCTCCTTTCATCCTAACAGTATATGGCCTGTAGTCCGACAACTTTTTTATGATTACAGCTTAGCACATTTGTTCTGATGTGTCAATTATTTGAGCCAAATTTGGCTCAATAATGACGCATCCGGCCTGGATAATTCTTTTGCGAAACATGCCCAACTGCAGCCGTTAGTCGGACACTTTGCCCGCGAGTTCATGACAAATTTAGCGTCCATTTGGCAGCAGAAGCAGTTTGTTATACCATTTGAGTGACAAGGCGTGAGAATAGAACTTGATTATACTGTACCCGACTTAGAAACATAAATAAGCGAGAGCATGTTTTACCTTGTCACCCTGTTACGGGATCAGCCCTGAAGTCGTGATAAACGGGGATTAGATCGTGGTCTGCCTTTGGGAAGTCGCCCACATTGATGATTGGCAAAGAGTGCCGAATTGGCCGTCACCCCCCTTCAGATGGTCATCCCGCCTTTGATTGTTAAACGAAATTAAGTTACCATTATGCCAGGCTACTTCAGAAGAGAGGAGAACAAGCCCATGGATCAGTTTATGCAAGCCGCAGTTGAAGAAGCCCACAAGGGACTTGAAGAAGGCGGTATCCCCATCGGGGCGGTACTGGTCATCGACGATCAAATTGTAGGACGGGGGCATAACCGGCGTGTACAGAAAGGGAGTGCTGTATTACACGCAGAGATGGACTGTCTCGAAAATGCCGGTCGGTTAAGCGCCGCCGAATATCAGCGAGCGGTGCTTTATTCCACGCTCTCCCCGTGCGATATGTGCAGCGGGGCAATAGTGCTATACAAAATACCAAAAATTATCATTGGCGAAAACCAAACGTTTCAAGGCCCGGAAGATTATCTACTCTCTCGTGGGGTGGAGTTGGAAGTCCTGAACGAGGCTGAATGTGTTCAGCTAATGGAAGCATTCATTCAATCGAATCCGGAGTTATGGGACGAGGATATCGGCGAATAGGAGCGAAAGGCAGAGCGCAGCTGACACAAAGCCGCGACCCCGCTCACCCAGGATATAGGGTTTTGCAGCGAGGGCAAAGGATTTTATTATCGAGCCGGTTGGGCCGAATATCCGTAGTTAAGGGCAGGCAGGACTCTGAAAAAAACCGTTAGAGCCAAAGGCAAAAGAATTTATAGCCGGCTAAACCGGTTGAGCCGGGGAACAGTAGCCATTCTCCTCCAGGCGACGCAAACCTTCGCCGAGGCGCGGGCCGCTCAGGCAGCGGCCGGGATCGCCTATTATACGCTTTTCTCGCTCTTTCCGCTGCTGCTTCTTCTGATTACGTTTGCAACCTCCATCTTACGAAGCCAAGAGGTAGTTAACGAAATCCTAAATTTTACGAGCCAGGTCTTCCCCACCTCTCAGGGTTTGGTCAGAGAAAACATTCAACAAGTGCTGGAGTCGCGGGGTACAGTCGGGACAGCCGCGGCTATCGGCTTGTTATGGGCAGCGACGAGCGTTTTCGTTTTGCTGACGGAAAATATCAACCAGGCCTGGCATAGCGCCAAACCACGAGGATTTTTACAAGGCCGGATTGTAGGGGTGATCATCATATTTGTTCTAGCCGCCCTGATTACGCTTTCCCTACTTTCGTCGACGTTGTTTGATTTCCTACCCCGGTTTGATATTAAGGCACCTTTATGGAATGGCGTTTCAATCTACGACACGTTCTCGTGGCAGATTGCGGCCAGGTTGGTACCCTGGTTTTTCATTTTTTTGATGTTCTTAGGTTTATACCTGTGGGTACCCAACACAAAGGTCCATTGGTCCGAGGCTTTTTGGGGCGCATTGGTGGCAACGACGGCATGGGAGTTCACCAAATCGGGCTTTACGTGGTATCTCAGGAGCGGCCTGGCTAGATATCGACTTGTTTACGGTTCTCTCGGTACGGTTGTAGCGCTGATGTTATGGATCTACTTGAGTAGTATGATTATTCTGTTCGGCGCTCATCTCAGCGCCGCGATCACACTGAACAACCGCTCAAAAAAACGCCTCCCCTCAGCACGCAAGCCGAGCGCAAAGGGTCGTTAAGTTTGACAGAGGCAATAGCCGACCGGCTTTGACTTGATAAGGCCGTTATGAAAACGACTCACAAAATTTCGCCGGATTTGGCCTTGACAAAATAGCCCTGGCAAGCTTCTTCAATTAACTGAGGGCTCATATGGAGCGGTTCCTCGGCATATTCACAGATAACCTTAACTGCTCTGAGAATATCGCGCGGATGGACAGATTGGAGTGGTTTACCTGTCTTACGGTACCATTCGTTGAGAAAATAGAGAAAAGAGTCCTTATCAACGTCCGCAAAACCAAGTGCCTTGGCCTGATTCACAAAAATCTGAAAAAACATCTTTTCATCAGGCCCGAAAACACCGACTTTAAGCTGGATACGACGTAGGAAAGCGCCATCAACCAAGTCATCCGGGTCTAAATTAGTGCTAAATACCAAAAGTTGCTTAAAGGGAAGCTCGAATGTCATGCCTGAGTTGAGCCGCAAAAAATCGATCTCGGTTTCTAAAGGCACGATCCACCGGTTTAGGAGTTCGCTGGGGCTAATCTGCTGACGGCCAAAATCGTCAATGAGAAACATGCCGCAGTTTGCCTTCATTTGCATAGGGGCCTCGTAATATTTGGCCGTCTCCTCATACCGAAGGTCCAGGTGATCCATTTTTAACTCACCACCCACCATCACTGAGGGCCGGCTAAACAACCCCCACCGCTTATCCGTAGCCCCCCGCTCTTCCATACTATATTTGTGGATGAGGCTGTCAAAAATCTGAATAACCGCCCCACCAATGGTAACTGCATACGGAATCCAAATCGGTGCCCCCTTGCCCAACATCCTGCCGATCGCCTCGGCTATAGTCGTCTTGCCGTTGCCGGGGGGACCGTATAAGAAGAGAGAACTACCGGCATTAATCGCTGGTCCAATCTTTCGGTCGAAATCTGTGGGGAGAATAAGGCTGTCCAACGCATTTTGAACTTGCTGCCTTGATAGTTTTTGAATGATTGCCTGTAACAACACAGATTTACTATATTTCTTCAGGGGAATGGGGGCCGGACCGACGTATTGGGTGCGTTCAAATGCTTCTTTGGCCCGGGCTCGGCCGGCATCGGTCAAGCTATAAACATACCCGCGCCGGCCCAAGCTGCCCACGGCTTTAGAAACTTCGAGCAAGTGTTCCTGCTGCATCCAAGAGAGCATCTCATCTATCAGGCGAAACGGCAATTTGACAATCTCCTCGGCATGAGTGGCACTGACTTCACCCTCATTGTAAGTCAGCCTCAGGAGAATATCGATGACCATGCCTTGGCTAATGTCTAAATCATCCAGGCTTGAGGGAGGCTCCAAAAGCTCAGCCATCCCTCTGAAGCGTTTGACGCTTGGCAATTCTAAATTTGAGGTGGATGGCGGCTGATTCAAGGTGGGTCCAGTATTACGTAATTGTCTTATATTCGCGGTCGTAGTCATAGTCAGTACTCCAGCAAGGCAGAAAAAATTTTTGGTTTATACGTTTAACAGACTTTATCCTTATAACACGGTAAAGGTTGGAAATTATTCTGGGTCGCAGACACCCCTTTGAGGCTCATTTATTAGTGTCCCCCAGATTCTTCGAGGTATAAAAGGTCGTATGGCAGCCAGACTTTCTCCATTTTGAAATAACCGGTAGTCTTGTTTAATAAATTCGAGTTCAAGTTTTTGAAGGAATAAAGAATTGAAACACCTTTTTTGCCGGCACAACGCGCTCTTCATAATCACGAACAAATTTTAGTAATTTTTCTTTAGCGGTTCGCCATTCATCGCTTTGCATAACCGTACGCAGATTCTGTTCACTTTCGGCCCGCAGGGCGATAAGACGCATAGGATAATCGCCATAGGCTGTATGCCAGCCTTCAACCATGATCAAATCCATATTTTGTAGCGTAGGCAAAAACTCACCCAATACATATCGATAATATTCCGCTTCTCTATTAGGCCTAATATTATAGGCAAGCAAAAGTTTAACTTCCATGCTAAACCTTTATCTAATGCATTATATCATGGGGTTAGCCACACTGCTATAGGAAATTTGACGGTAAATGCATTAACCGGATGCTTCAATTATATCACGCTGCTACTGATTACCAAAATGGGCGAAAAGCTCTCTAGGGTTAGAGCGAATGCCGTTGCTTACTTGCAACAGTGAAAAGTTCATGGTATAATTCCGTCGCGTTAGAAAAGAAGCGTAGGAACAGGAAAGTGGGTAGCCCCCACTTTTCTTTTATGTTATCAGGTATTTACTGTCTTAGTTAGTTGGGAGGCATAGAACGTCGTGAAAAACGATTTCATGATGGCTATCAACCAGGTTTGTCACGAGCGGCAACTACCGCTAGATATCGTGTTGGAGGCTGTGGAAGTGGCCCTAATTTCCGCCTACAAACGAAATTTTAGCGGCAACCACGTGACTGCCGAAATAGAACCAAAATCTGGCGAACCGCTTATTTTTGTTGACAAGATGGTCGTCGACGAAGTTCAGGATGAGAAAAGCGAAATCCTATTAGAAGAGGCCAGAAAAGTCGATCCAAAGGCAGACGTTGGTGGCCTGGTTTACATCGAGAGCACGCCGGCCAATTTTGGTCGGATTGCAGCCCAAACGGCAAAACAAGTTATTCTACAACGCATCCGCGAAGCTGAACGCGATGCCCTTTACAGTGCTTATGCTGAGCGTGAGGGAGAAATTGTTAACGGAACTGTTCACAAAATTGACCCTCATCAGGTGACGCTTTCCTTAGGAAAAGTCGAAGCATATTTGCCCCGGTCAGAGCAGATCCCAACCGAGCGCTACTCGGAAGGGCAACGGCTGCGAGCTTACGTTTCGTCGGTATCCAAGGCGAGTCGCGGCCCGCAGATTACCGTTTCCCGAACACATCGTAATATGTTGCGTCGTTTGCTAGAGGTTGAAGTTCCGGAGATTTACAACGGGACTGTCGAAATTAAATCAATCGCCCGAGAAGCCGGCTATCGTTCTAAGGTAGCTGTGGCGGCTTTGCAAGAAGGGGTTGATCCGGTTGGTTCATGTGTGGGCATGCGAGGTTCGCGTATTCAAAATATCGTCAACGAACTCAGCGGTGAAAAAATAGATGTGGTTCAGTGGAATCCGGATCTCTCTTTTTTCATCGCCAACTCGTTGAGCCCGGCCAAAGTGATGAACGTCATGCTCCATGATGAGCAGGGAAAAACAGCCGAAGTTGTTGTGCCGGATAAGCAGTTATCGCTGGCAATTGGTAAAGAAGGGCAAAATGCGCGCTTGGCTGCAAAGCTCACCATGTGGCGCATCGACATCAAAAGTGCCAGCGAAGCAGTCCGCGAGGCCATAGAAAAAGCCAAAAATGTTGAAGTGCTTCGAGAGCGCGTGGTCGATAAGGCCGACCTTTTCAACGCAGCCGCAGCAGTTTTGGACGGTAGAGAGCCGATTGAATTCACCGAGGGCGAACTTAACCTACTGAGTGAAGCCATCGAAGCCATCAATTTGGCCGAAATGGCCATTGAACGTGAGCGTAAAGCTAAGTTGGCTGCCGAAGCTCAAGCGGCAAAAGAAGCAGCCAGAGCACGAGATATTTTGGCTGAAGCCGAGGAAATCCTAAGCGGTAAAATGGCAGCACCGGCCGATGTCGAATCAGAAATAGCTGTCGCTGAGGCCGCCCAAGATACGGAAGCTGAAACGGAACTCGAAACCGCTGAAGAGGTAGCGATGGGAGCCAAGGTTTCAACCGAGGCCGAGCTACAGCCTGTTTTGGAAAAAGTTACCTCTGAAGGGGAACCTGAACCGGTAACTGAAACTCCCGAAAAGTTGATTGCGGAAGCAGAGGCAATCCTGGCTGAAACAATCACCGAAGAGGCAACTCTTACAGCCGAGGATATTGAGGTTGGAGAGTGGGACGACGAAGACGAAATGGATGAAATCGCCAAAGCGCGCGAAAAGAAGGAGGCTCGCCGCAAGAAACGTCGGCTCGTGTTCGACGAACGGTTAGGCGAGGTTGTTGCCGAGCGTCGCCGCAAGCGAAATCGCCGCTCAGACGATTGGCTTGATTTCGACGAGGACGATGTTTAATTTTTGTGCTATGGCCCGACCAAGACATCGGCCGCAAAGAACGTGCATCGCTTGCCGAACGACCCAAGACAAGCGTGGCCTTATTCGCATAGTTCGTACCCCAGAAGGAGACAGTGTCCTTGATCCGACCGGCAAAGCCAACGGTCGTGGGGCGTATCTATGCCACCAGCCTGCTTGTTGGGAAAACGGGCTGAAAAAAAAGCTGTTGTCTAACGCCTTAAAAGCAATAATACCAACAGAGCAATTGGAAATATTACTAGCTCAATTGGAAAGCGAATTTTCAAAGGTATAAATAGACTATCTTCTGTTGATTATGTTCAAATTGAACAATAGAGTTATCGTTGCTGGTGCTTTGAGGTTAACAAAGGAATATGAGTTGTGATGAGCAGGCACCTTGAATCGCGTGGGGCAAGGCTTTATGAATAGTTAATACGCGCACATCCTGTTTAGTAAGACCAATTCTCCGCATAAAGCCACCGAATCCCCCACATGATGTTACCGCTTATTACCTCAAAAACACCACAATTTTTAATCTTTTGTCTGTGTAGCTTTAAGGCCGTATAGGCCTGGTGAGTTCAGCAGGCTATCGGAAATGATGTTTTTGACCGATAGTTTCGCTTGTGTGCGTTTGCAGAAATTCCCTGCGGAGCTACGCAGGCAATAAATAATAAGAGGAACTTTTGAAAGGATACGATCCTGTATCCTGAGTAATATTGTGAGTCACTTTAGTTCCATAAAGGCTGAAGTAGTTCCGGCAGGGCCAGGCCTGTTGGCAGATGCAGCCAAGATGTACTGACGTTGGCCGTGAGCCAATATCGATTGAAATTAACTCAATATTTTTCTTAGAGAGGTGGGTATCATGGCTACTAACGATCCTACAACTAAAACTGCGGCAACTAATGGCAAAACTATAGAAGTACCGCCCGTGATTACAGTCAGAGAGCTGGCGAACTTAATTTCCATCAGTCCCATCGAAATCATCAAGCAGTTGATGAACAATGGTATTATGGCCAACATTAACCAACAAATCGACTTTGATACGGTCGTAATTATCGGCGAGGAATTGGGCTATGAAGTGGTTCCACCGCAAGTTGCCGAGGCAGAGCTAGCGGTAGAGGAACCAACCGTACCGTTTCAGAAGCGCCTGATTGCGAATGAAGATCCGGCCAATCTAAAACCACGCCCGCCCGTCGTAACTGTGCTTGGACACGTCGATCACGGAAAAACAACCTTGCTTGACTCGATTAGACAATCCCACGTCGTAAAAGGCGAGGCTGGAGGTATTACACAGCACATCGGGGCTTATCAGGTTTTTTTGGGAGACCGTTCGATTACATTTTTGGATACCCCCGGGCACGCCGCCTTTACCGCAATGCGGGCCCGTGGGGCCCAGGTGACAGATTTAGCTATCCTGGTTGTCGCAGCCGACGATGGGGTGATGCCCCAAACCCGTGAAGCTATCGAACACGCCAGAGCAGCCGGGGTCCCCATCATTGTAGCCATCAATAAAATGGACAAAGATAACGCCAACGCGGATCGAGTCAAACAAGAACTTGCCGATGTCGATCTGGTGGCCGAGGATTGGGGCGGCAACACCATCATGGTTCCGGTTTCGGCAACAGAAAACATCGGTATCGACGATCTACTTGAAAACATCTTGCTGGTGACCGACGTAGGGGAGCTCAAGGGGAATCCCGACCGCCTGGCCCAGGGCGTCGTAATCGAGGGCAAAGTTGATAAAAGAAGGGGGGTCTCAG
Organism: Anaerolineae bacterium; assembly: GCA_041576335.1. GTDB lineage: Bacteria > Chloroflexota > Anaerolineae > 4572-78 > J111 > JANQQF01. Next base: position 21,650 of record JBFGLD010000001.1, read on the forward strand.
CCACGTTATTGGTGCAGAACGGCAACCTGAACATGGGTGACACGCTGGTCGTGGGCAAGCAGTATGGTCGGGTGCGGGCCATGTTTAATGACAAAGGCAAGCGAATCAAGCGCGCCGGCCTGTCCGTACCTGTGTCGGTTTTAGGGCTATCTGAAGTGCCGGATGCAGGGGAGTTCTTCGAAGTTGTATCAACTGAAAAGGGAGCCCGAGCAATTGTCGGGGAACGAGAAGAGGAAGCACTTCTTTTACGGTCGACGTCTACCGGCCCACGCCGCGCGATTACCCTGGAAGAATTTTTCAAACAGCGAGAGGACCAGGGAGATCAAACGCTCAACCTGATCCTCAAAGTCGATGTGCAAGGTTCGCTGGAGCCTATCGTCAATTCTTTGAACGAATTAGCTCAAGATGACGCCAAGTTAAAAGTAAAGTTGCTGCTGGAAGGCACGGGCAACATTTCGGAGTCGGACGTCAACCTGGCCATCGCCTCGGGGGCGATTATCATTGGCTTTAACGTCGAAGTAGACTCTGGGGCCGAGCGGTTAGCCGAAACAGAGGGCGTAGATGTTCGCCAATACCGGGTTATCTACAAACTCATCGATGACATCGACCGGGCCCTCAAGGGATTACTCGAACCCGAATATGCCGATAAAGTTATCGGCCACGCCGAAGTTCGGGCTATGTTTAGGATACCAAAACGCGGGCGGGTAGCCGGCTGTTATGTTTTGGAAGGTAAAATTGCTCGCAATGCCCAAGCACGCGTTATTCGCAACAAACAACCCATTCATGAGGGCAAATTCTCATCTCTCAAGCGCTTTACCGAAGATGTTCGCGAGGTGGCAACCGGTTTCGAATGCGGTATCGGTATCGAAAACTTTAATGACTTTGAGGAAGGCGATATTATTGAGGCCTACGTTAAAGAGCGTATCAATTAAATTAGCAGCCAATGCCTAGTCGACGCCAAAGAAAAGTAGCCGAATTGCTCCATAAAGAAATTAGCGCCCTTATCCAACATCAAGCCCACGATCCGAGGTTGGGCTTTGTTACCGTGACCGGGGTTGATATTAGCCCCGATTTGCAGCAGGCGCGGGTGTACGTCACCGTATTGGGGGATACTGCGGACATTGCGGAAACCCTGGCCGGCTTATCAAGCGCTACCGGCTATTTTCGGCATAAACTGGGGCAAGCGCTATCTTTGCGGCGCGTTCCCGAGCTATCCTTCAAGCTGGACGAGTCTTTGAGGTACGGTTTACACATTGATAACATACTCGATACAATTAGTAAAGACTCGGCTGAAAGCGCGTCCAATCCTGAATCAAGCGATTGATGCCGACGAAGCAAAGCAAGCTTTCGGGGATTCTCAATATCAACAAACCTCAAGGGTTCACGTCCCACGATGTCGTCGCCCGCGTGCGCAGCCTGAGTGGGCAGCGCAAAGTTGGCCATACCGGTACTTTAGATCCCCTGGCTACGGGTGTCTTGTTGGTCTGTTTGGGCCAGGCTACAAGATTAATTGAATATTTGCAGCCCAGTCTCAAGCGATACCGGGCCACAATTCGTTTTGGCATTGCGACCGATACCCTGGATGCTGAGGGGCAAGTGGTTGCCGAACACGATCCGTCAAGCTTAAATGAAGCGCAGCTGCGGCAGGTGTTGCCGGCGTTCATGGGGGAAATCAAACAGATTCCCCCTATTTTTTCTGCCTTAAAAAAAAATGGGCAACCTTTCTATAAATTGGCTCGTGCAGGCCTGCCCGTCAAAGTCAAACCGCGCTGGGTGACCATTCACGCGCTTGATTGGGTGGCGTGGCAGCCTCCCGATTTGACTCTGGATATTCTCTGCGCCCCCGGTACATACATTCGCTCTTTGGCCCGAGACCTGGGTGACGCTGTCGATACGGGCGCTCATTTGGCCGGGTTGACCCGGACGGCCAACGGACAATGGCTCTTGGCCGAGGCGGTAGCTTTGGCCGAGTTGGACCGTGAAGTTAAAGCCGACCCGGCCGCGTGGCTAAAATATCTCCACCCTCCCGATCGAGCCGTAGCCCAGCTGCCCCGAGTGATTTTGACGGCAGAAAATGCCGTATCCGTCAAACACGGACGCCCTATCAAAATATCTGGCTTCGAAGCTAATTCAGCCACGGTTAACCAAGAGACAAATAGGGGTCTGCTGCGTGCTTACGCGCCGAACGGAGATTTTCTGGCAATTTTGACGCAAGCCAAATCCAATGATAAACTTTGGCAACCTAAAAAGGTATTTCATTTTGGAGACTAAAAAGTTGTTGGTTCTACAAGCGCGGGGTAATTGGCGCCGGGCAGGCAGGTATCTGCTTACAATTATTTAGAATCCAGCAACGACCGGCTTAATCAAGCTATGGAAATATTCCGAGATCTTTTCGCCGTCAAACTGACCCATCCAACGGTGCTGACAATCGGTACGTTCGATGGTCTTCATCTTGGTCACCAATACCTCATCAAACAGGTTACAGACTCAGCCGCGAATCGCCAGGCGCGATCCGCCGTTATTGCCTTTCATCCTCGGCCCAAGACGGTGCTGGCCCCGCATTTGCCTAACAACGACTATCTAACAACGCCCGAAGAGCGCATCGATTTATTTAGGGTCTTGGCCATTGATGCTTTAATTTTGATTCCCTTCACTTTATCGTTTGCCCAAACCACAGCCGATGACTTCATGAAGTTACTGGTCGATCGTCTAAACTTGGTTGAACTTTGGGCCGGGCATGATTTTGCCCTGGGCAAAAACCGCGAAGGGAATATTCAAAAATTGACGGTTTTAGGCCGCGACCTCGGCTACTCGGTCCAAGAATTCGAGCCACTTCTAATTGACGGTGAAATAATCAGTAGTACGCGTATTCGCCAACTCATTACGGCGGGAGACGTACGCCGGGCAGCTTGCCTATTGGGACGTTACCCAGCGTTACGCAGCACTGTTATCCGGGGTGCTCAACGAGGCCATACCCTCGGCTTTCCGACCGCCAATCTTTCCGTGTCGCCGGAGCGGTTGTTACCGGCCAACGGAGTTTACGCCACGTTTGCTACACTTCACCGAAATCATAAGCGCTATCCTGGCGTTACTAATATCGGCATTCGTCCCAGCTTTGGCGGTGATGCGCGCACAGTTGAAACCCATATCTTCGATTTCGAGCGGAATATCTACGACGAAACCGTCACCCTTGAATTTGTCGAGCATCTTCGTCCTGAAAAGAAATTTAATGGAATTGACGAGCTTGTCGCCCAGATCACGAACGACGCGACACAGGCGCGCAGCCTGCTCGGTGACGAAGCGCCCCAGCCTGAAACAGGAAATGACCAAAAGGGGGATACATGATGCGTTTTGCCAACAAAGTTGCTCTCATCACCGGTGGAACCTCGGGCATCGGCAGGACGACAGCGACTCTGTTTGCCCGGGAAGGGGCTTATGTGGCCATTACCGGACGTAATGAGGAGCGCGGACAAGCCGTCGTCGCTGAAATCGAACAAGAGGGTGGCCAGGCCATTTTTATCCGCTCGGATGTTCGCTTGGCCGTCGAATGCCGCCAGGCCGTAGAAACAACGCTGCAAACCTTTGGCCGGTTAGACATTCTCTTTAACAATGCCGGCGTCTTTTATCCCAATACCGTGCTGGATTGTACCGAGGAAGAATGGGACTTAACCATAGACATCAGCCTAAAAGGCAGCTTTTTGATGTCCAAATACGCCCTGCCCTCGATGATTGCCCAGGGTAGTGGCGTCATTATCAACAACAGCTCCGGTTGGGGATTGGCCGGCGGCAGTGCAGCCGCCGCCTACTGCGCCGCTAAAGGCGGCATGGTCCTTCTAACCAGAGCGATGGCGATTGACCATGCCCGCCAAGGCATTCGGATCAACTGTGTTTGTCCTGGTGACGTCGATACGCCTATGCTGCCAGATGATGCTCGACGCCGAGGTATGACCTGGGAAGCGTATTTAGCCGAAGCTTCTGACCGGCCGATGGGGCGCATTGGTCTGCCCCAGGAAATTGCCAAAGCAGTTCTTTTTTTGGCCTCAGATGACTCATCGTTTGTGACCGGTGCCGCCCTGGTAGTAGATGGCGGCGGAATCGCTTAAAAAGGAGATTCTATGCGAGGTTTAGCCGATAAACGGGTTCTGGTCACGGGTGGTGCCAGCGGAATTGGGGCAGCCACGACCGCACGTTTTTTAGAGGAAGGCTCGCGTGTGGTCGTGCTCGACCGCGACGAAGCGGCCCGCCAGCGGATCATCCAAGACCTGCCCGGGCTGAGCGGTACCATTAACGCCGATGTTGCCGATGCCGAGTCAGTTGCGCGTGCGTTCAAGGAGGTGGACAGCCTCATGGGCGGTATCGATGTGCTTATCAACAACGCCGGCATCAGCATCCAGAATCCCTTTCTGGAAATTACGCCTAAGCAGTGGCGTCGGGTTATCGAGGTTGACCTGAACGGCGTTTTTTATGTGGCGCAACAGGCCGCCCGCCGTATGCTGGCCCAGGGCGGCGGGGTAATCATTAATATGGGTTCGACCAATGCCCTGCGCGGACACCCCTGGTATGCCGATTACAACGCCGCTAAAGCGGGCGTGCTGACTTTAACCCAAACGATGGCTCTGGAGTTGGCTCCTACTATCCGCGTGGTGGCCGTCTGCCCCGGCTATGTGCTAACCCCTATGCAAGAAGCGGAATACTCCCCCGCAATGATGGAGAACCTCAATGCCCGGATTCCCCTTAGTCGCCAGGCTTATCCCGAAGAAATCGCCGCTCTGTTTGCTTTTTTAGCTTCCGACGATGCGTCTTACATCACCGGGAGCCACTACATCATCGACGGTGGCGAAACCTTGGGGACTATTGCCGGACAAAAATAATATTGAAACGCCATTGAGGCGGGTAGATACTTTGGGGTCGTGGCCATGTTTTTATCCTACTTCTGCTCGCCCAGCAGCCCGTCCAGCAAGAAATTCATGACTTGTTCGAAAGTGTCAAACTGCTCCTGGAGCTGCTCACCCGAGAGTTCTTGCAGCACAAATCGGTGTCTTGGCGGCTGACCGGGCTTGACGGCCGGGTCTTGCCGGTAATTTAAGACGTAGGATTGATGAAAAGTCGTTTCGTCTCGATGCATCTTAGTCACCTCGTTACGTTAACTTCTTCGTGATCAAAATTGTTCTGAGCAGCGTAGTGGCCAAAATCAACCGCACCGGCAAATGCCACGAAGAGGCCTCCACCGTTGGTCAACAGGGTCTGAATAAATGATGGAGTGGCGCTATTGCTCAGGCAGATGCAGCTCCAGGTTGCGGCCACGGCAGCGGGCCGGCTGCGTGCCAGACCGTCACCTGCGCCTCAATTTCCTCATCGCCCAGCTGTTGGGCTACCGAAATTCGATGATGCCCATCTTCAACAAAGAAGATATTTTCGATTTGAATAAGAGCAACCGGCGGCAGTCTTAGGCCCTGTTGTCGCGCGGTTGCGACGCGGGCCAAGCGATCTTTGTTATGGGCTTTGAGTGGACGAAAGTTGGCGTCAAAGTCGTTGCAGCGACCTAGACTGGCGCTGCCGCGGATCTGATTGATCGATACCGATTGGATACCGAGGTACGAGCTACCTTGGATTAAGCAGTTGGACTCGACATCGGCCAGATTGAGTAAACGGGGCGAGCGCCCGGACAAAGCCGACCACACCTTACCAAGGCCATTTTTTATATTTGTCGCTTGCGCCAACCACTGGCTCACTCTCTTCTCTATTGAGTCCACCCCTCGGCCGGCCAGCGTGTCCGGGCTGATTGCCTGATAAAAGTTACGGCGGGAAATTTCGGCGGTCATACTTTTCTCCTCAAGGTGTAATTTGATTCGATTTACGGTAAACGTTAAAGTTTGATTATTTACTCTTCTGTATTAGAATATAAACCATTACCGTTCGGAGACGGACTCGCCAACTGATCGGAAACTGTTCGGGAACTGGATTTTTGGGAAGTTAGAGGAAAAGACATGGCAATCAGTTACCGCATCCGCCTGTTAGGAGCCATCCAGGTAGAAAAGGATGGGGTGGCGATGCGGAGTTTTGAGTCCCGTAAGGCTTTGGCCATGTTGGGCTATCTGGCGATGCACGATCAGCCTGTTTCTCGCAGCCAGATTGCCGGTCTCTTTTGGGGCGACAAATCAGAAGCTCGCGGCCGGCGCAACCTTAGCCGAGAACTGAGCCAGCTCTCGGCACGCCTCCCAGGCTGCTTTCAGGCGGACTACCACACGGTCCAGTTTCAACCATCTGTTGCCTATTGGGTGGATACCGTCGCTTTTGCAGCGTTGTCTAAGCAAGGCGGCGGGCCGTCAGGCCTGACCGATGTTTCTAGCAGCGTGTCGGACCTTAATACCGACGGGCTCTCATCCGGGTCTCCAACTAAGATCGATCCGGCCAGGCTGGGCGAGGCTGTGGCCCTTTACCGGGGCGATTTTTTGACCGGATATTATCTGGACGACTGTCCTGAGTTTGAGACCTGGTTGATTCGAGAACAGGAAAGCTGGCGGCGACGAGTCAGCGCGCTTTTGGAAACGTTGATTTCTTTTCACGGCTCGCGTGGCGAAGATGAGCGGGCTGAGTTCTATATCAGGCGTTGGCTGGACATGGAGCCCTGGCAAGAAGAAGTACATCGCGACTTAATGACGCTGCTGGCTCGAAATGGGAAACGCGCCGCGGCTTTGGCGCAGTACGAGATATGCTGTCGTGCTTTAGCCGAGGAGCTGGCCGCCGAGCCGGTCGCAGAAACCACAATGCTCTATGAACGAATACGCGCCGGAGAGTTGGGCAGCCAGAACGAAAGTAAACTGGAGAGCTCAGCGGTATTCTTTACGCCACCTCAAACTGCGGCTCAGCCACCCCGTCACCCATCGGACAGTGCGGCCCCCCC
>JBFGLD010000002.1:0-28171 GCA_041576335.1 Anaerolineae bacterium
GTGGGTATTTCCAAAAAAGATCAGCCCTTTATTTTCTCACGCTTTTTTAGAGCCATTCACCAAGATCGCACCTACGATGTGGGAGGGGTCGGGCTAGGATTATTCCTAAGCAAGGCCATTATCGAAGCGCACGGGGGTCAAATATGGTTTGAAAGTGAGGTAACCCGGGGCAGCACCTTTAGCTTTGTGCTGCCGACAATTTAGAACTACGAATCATTAAGTCATCGCAATTGTGGTTTAACATTTTTGGGGGAAGCCTTATGCCTACGATTCGAACAGCTCAGGTCAATATTCCTCCGGGCATCATTGATTTTGGGATTGGTCAGCCGGCTCCGACTTTACTGCCGCTCAAAGCAATGCGCCGGGCCGCCGCCCATCGTTTGGCCCGACCAGATCCCTCGCTGCTGGCCTACGGTGCGGAACAGGGGGACGGTTATTTTCGGCGTGCCCTGGCCGATTTTCTAAGCAGCGGTTATGGCATGCCGGTCAAAGCCGATCATCTATTTGTGACCAATGGTGCTTCGCAAGCACTTGACTTAATCTGTACACTCTTTACGCGGCCGGGCGATACGGTTTTTGTTGAGGAACCGACTTACTTCTTAGCCTTGCGCATCTTGGCTGATCATCGTCTCAACGTGGTCGGCGTGCCGATTGATAAGGATGGCCTGGTGATCGAGGCCTTGGAGGAAAGGCTGGCCAAACACCCGCCTGCATTTCTCTACACCATCCCTATTTTTCACAACCCGGCCGGCGTTACCCTCTCGCCAGGCCGGCGCGAGCACTTGATTGCGTTAAGCCAGAAGCATGACTTTATCATCGTGGCGGATGAAGTTTATCAATTGCTGACTTTCGACGTCACGCCCCCACCACCGCTGATCAACTTGGACGAAGCTGGAAGGGTCCTCTCGCTGGGCTCGTTTTCTAAAATCTTGGCTCCCGGTTTGCGCCTGGGTTGGATTCAAGCCGGACCTCACTTACTGAGACGGTTAGTGCAGGGGGGACTCGTAGATAGCGGTGGCGGGTTAAACCCTTTTACCTCAGGATTGGTGAGAAGTGTCATTGAGTTGGGCTTGTTACGAGAGCAGTTAACCTTGCTTAAGAGCGCCTACCGCGAGGGCGCGGTGGTGCTGAGTGAGGGGCTGCGCCAACATGTGCCTTTTCTCACGTTTACCGAACCGCGCGGAGGTTTTTTTATCTGGGCTTATTTGCCGGAAGGTATCGAGGCTGAGGCATTAATGCCGACGGCCCGTCAACATCAGGTTGGCTTCCAACCGGGCGTAAAATTCTCTAGCGCAGGAGATCTGCGGAATTATCTGCGTCTGAGTTTTGCGTATTATGATCGGGATGATTTGAGAGAGGGTGTCAGGCGATTGGCTGCAGTAATTTCTCTGGCTGCTGCCGGCCCCTAATACCCGTTTAAGCTTGGCGGAAACGCTAGACCGGGTTCGGCAATTTTAGACACTCTTGCTCGGAGTAGATCCGCACCCTGATCCCCAATAGCCGGTCAGTGCGCAGCCTCCCTGTGGGATCGACCGGCTTGGAGCAAACCTCGCCTCAATTTCTTACAGACCCGTCATAATTTTAAGTGGAACAAAAAAGAGGGATGCTCGCTTGAGCACCCCCCTGTGCTGCCCGGCAAGTCGTTACCTATCCGCCGAGCAACAACCCCAGCAGGCCACCGGGACCCAAGTTGGCTACCAAGCCGGCAAAAACAATCGAAACCATCGACATCAATTTGATCAAGATGTTCAGCGACGGTCCGGTGGTATCTTTAAACGGATCGCCCACAGTGTCGCCAACTACGGTCGCTTTGTGGGCCGGAGAACCCTTCCCCCCAAAGGCACCTTTCTCGATATGTTTTTTAGCATTGTCCCAGGCTCCGCCAGAATTCGCCATCATAACAGCCGTAACGAAACCGGTGGCGAGTCCTCCGGCCAGCAGGCCGAGCACGCCGGCTACGCCGAATAGTATTCCAATCAAAACCGGCACGACAATGGCCAGAATTGACGGCGCGATCATCTCCCGTTGGGCACCCGCCGTGCTAATCGCAACACATTGAGCATAATCTGGTTTGTGAGTACCCTCCAGAATACCCGGATTTTCTTTGAACTGTCGTCGCACTTCCTGGACCATTGCGCCTGCCGCGCGACCGACTGCCTCCATGGTCATGGCCGAGAAGAACATCACGGTCATGGCTCCGGCAAAAATGCCGATTAGGGTGGTGGGATTAAATAAGGTTACATTGAAGTATTCCGAAAACTGGGTCAATGTAGCTTCGGCAACGGGTACAGCCTCGGAGACGCCGGCAATACTGATCGTGGTCTGGCCACTGCTGGTAAGGCTGGCCCGAATCTGTTCCATATATGAAGCCAGCAGAGCCAACGCCGTTAGGGCGGCAGACCCGATCGCGAACCCTTTCCCGGTGGCGGCCGTCGTATTACCCACGGCATCCAGTTGGTCGGTGCGTTCACGAACTTCGGGTGGTAGGTGGGCCATCTCGGCGTTGCCACCGGCATTGTCGGCAATAGGTCCGTAGGCATCGGTAGCCAGGGTAAGACCCAGGGTAGAGAGCATGCTAACCGCGGCCAGCCCAACGCCGTACAGTCCCATGAGCGTGTTTTGCGCCCCGCCCGGCGCGTAAAAACTGATGACGATTCCGATCACGACGACCACCACCGGAATCGCGGTCGAACGCATCCCTACGGCCAAACCACTGATAATTACTGTTGCCGGCCCAGTTTCTCCTTGAGCGGCAATACTCTTCGTAGGAGCATACTCGTCAGAGGTGTAATATTCCGTTGATCGGCCGATAACCTCGCCCACAATCAAACCCGTCACAACTGCCAACCAGAGTCGCCAGTCCAGGCCAAGCAGGAGCACAACACCTAACGCCGCGATGGCAATTAAGACTGAACTAATCGTAATGCTTCTGATGAGCGCCCCCATAATCTGCCCCATCGAAGCGTCCTCTTTCGTGCGCACCAAAAAGATACCAATAATTGACAGGACAATGCCGATGGCTGCTATTGCCAGCGGAGCGGTTAGAAAGCGGAGCTGCATCTGAAATGCGCTAACCCCGGCCGGCAAGAAAGACGGATCAATGAAGGATTGCGCGGCTACGGCAGCCACGCCCAGCGCCGCGGCCGCTCGAATGGAACCGATATACGACTCGTACAGGTCGGCCCCCATGCCGGCAACGTCGCCCACATTATCGCCCACATTATCGGCAATGGTTGCCGGATTGCGGGGGTCATCTTCGGGAATGCCGGCTTCCACTTTGCCGACTAAGTCGGCCCCCACATCGGCCGCTTTGGTGTAGATGCCGCCGCCCACCCGAGCAAATAGGGCTTGGGTAGAAGCGCCCATAGCTGCGCTGAGCATAATTACGGTGATCGTGGACAAATCCTGAGGTATGACAAAGTATAAAATTAAAAACCAAATAGTACTGTCTAACAGGGCAAACCCCACGACCGACAGGCCCATAACCGCTCCGGCCCGGAAAGCTACCTGTAAGCCATCGTTGAGACTGGTGCGGGCTGCGTTTGCAGTTCGAGCCGAGGCATTCGTCGCGGCTTTCATCCCAATAAAACCGGTCAAAGCGGAGAAAAATCCCCCTGTAACAAAGGCAAAAGGAACAATAATGCTCTGTAACCCAAACAGGCTCATGATCAACAGAATGACAAATAGCACGACAAAGGCGATGGCTACAATACGATATTGCCGATTAAGATAGGCCATCGCGCCTTCGCGCACAGCCTGGGCAATTTCAATCATTAGCTCGGTACCTTCGCTGTACTTCATCACCGAGCGGAACAGGTAGTAGGCTACAGCTAAGGCCAAAATTGCCGCGATGGGAGTGAACCACCACAACCAGGGTAATGGTTCACGAGCCTGCTGAGCCGCCGGCGCTGCCAATGCGGTGGGGGCAAACATTAAGGTTGCTGTACACGCCGTTAGCAAAAAACTAAAATGTCTCATTAATTGTTTTTGCTCCTCTCCTAAAAAGATAAGAAAATGCTGCTGGAAAATCTAAGGATTTGCTGCCGCCGATATGATGATCTTAATTCGGCCCAATGGCAAATTCTCTGTTGCCCGTAACTTGGCCCCAGAGTGGGGGCATTGTTTTGTGGCGAAAACAAATCGGGCCGGCACTGGCACCAGTGAAAGGTGGTTGTCACTGTTTCAGGTAATCTGAGATAAAAGTGGGCCAATCCTGGCGTATTTCGGCTAGTAAAAGGACGGTCACCGCGTGGATAATAACTCAACGTCATAGTTTGCGCGAGGTTTAAGAACATTCTCTTGGCATACTCATCGCATTTACCAGAGGTACGGGTCTATTCGATTCTGTTGGTAATTACACGCTCGTACCTAAAACCGTGGGGCTAATGCCCAAGCACAAGCGCCGCCGTGTTGAGAAAGCAAAGCGCTCCGCGCTGGTTTAGCCTGATGGCACCTGTGCCCTTTGAGTATCAGCCTCAGGCGTTAACTTGGTAATAAAAAAAGCCTCGCCGGTTTGCGAAGCGAGCGCCGTGCGGCACAACTCCAAAAGATAAGTTCACGAGGCGTTGCCTGCCAAGCCCTTATGCTAAGGGCCCATTCTAAGTGAGTTGGTATTAATTGTCAAGTTTATTTGTAACAAAATGCACGATCACCCCAAAAAACCTCCGTTGACCCAAATTTTGAACCCATTAATCGGTCCGGACAAGCACTAAATAGGATCTTTAATCTTGCTTTAATTTAAAACTCGTACTATTTTCTATATCTTAAGTCGCCGTTGACTCGCTGACGTGATAGCGTTATTGTGTAGCGGGTTGCAACCTGAAAACAAATTGTTAAAGGCTGCGCCCGTTCTTTATTGTCTTAAGGCAGTAGGTGACTGTCACGAGCAGTGTCAATCACGCGTAAAGGTAAATTTCTCGAAGACCTATAACCGTCGCCCAGCTGCGGAGGCAATATTTCTTATATGATCCAAGCTGACAATCTAACAAAATTTTATGGCCCTCGAGCTGCAATCAAGAATGTGAGCTTTTATGTGGATAAGGGGGAAATACTGGGGTTTTTAGGTCCAAATGGGGCCGGTAAAACGACCACAATGCGCATTCTAACGGCCTACATGCCACCCTCTGATGGGATGGCAACCGTCTGTGGATATGACGTTTTCACCGATAGCCTAGACGTGCGAAAATGTGTGGGTTACTTGCCAGAGTCCGTACCATTGTATACCGACATGACGGCTTGGGACTATCTGGACTTTGTAGCTGCCCTGCGCAAGGTTGATAATCGTTCTCGGCGAGTCAAAGATGCGCTCGAAAAAGTAAACTTGACCGGTCAGGCGGACACATTAATTGGTAGACTTTCCAAAGGAATGCGCCAGCGGGTTGGAATCGCGCAGGCAATTGTGCACGATCCTGAAGTGTTGATTTTGGATGAGCCAACCATTGGTCTGGATCCGAAACAGATTATGGAAGTGCGTCAGTTAATAAGATCATTGGGCGGTGAGCATACGGTTATACTGAGCACCCACATCTTATCAGAAGTTGAGCAACTTTGCAGCCGCGTACTTATCATCAATCACGGTCAAATTGTGGCGGAAGATACGCCGCTCGGTCTGGCCTCTCGTCTTCAAGGAAATGAAAGAATTGTACTGAAGACGTGTACTGCTCCCGCCGAGGCGGTGAACGTGTTGGAGACGTTGCCGCAGGTCAACAAGGTTTTGGCCACTGACCCCGGAACTTTCGAAATCGAATGTGAAGCCGGCAGCGATTGTCGGGCCGACATCGCCCGTCTTATTGTGGAAAGCGGGTGGGGTTTGTTACAATTAAACGCAACTAATGTTAGCCTCGAAGATGTTTTTTTGGAATTGACCGCGGACCAAAAGGTGTCCAGATGAACATATTTGTCATTGCCAAACGAGAGTTAGGCGCGTTTTTTATTTCACCGATTGCCTATCTCGTTGGCGCTGCCTTTCTGTTTATCACCGGTTTAATTTTTGCTTTTACCGTGACTCGTGGTGAGGTTGCCTCGCTGTTCCAGGTGTTTAATACCACGAGCGTTATTCTGCTGTTTGTGGCCCCAATTCTCACCATGCGCTTGCTGGCCGAAGAAGCACGCTCGGGTACCTTAGAATTGCTTATGACGGCTCCGGTGCGTGACTGGGAAGTGGTCATCGGAAAATTCTTGGCCGCTTTTTTATTTTTAGTGGCTATGCTCGTGCCCACCCTCTGCTATCTTGTGTTGTTGACCTTTTATGGCGAACCTGATATTCCGGTGACCTTTGCCGGTTATCTGGGAATTGTCTTGCTCGGGTCTGTACTCATTAGCTTCGGCCTACTAACCTCGGCGATGTCGGCCAACCAAATTGTAGCGGCGGTTTTAGCAACGGCCTTTACCCTGGCCTTTTGGCTGGTTGGTTTATTCGCCACGATGTTTAATGGGCCGCTGGGCACGCTGCTGGAATACTTGTCCTTACAGGGACACCTTAGGGATTTCACGCTTGGCCTAATCAGCACGAAAAGTATTATTTATTTTTTGAGCGCAACTGCTGCTGCCCTGTTTCTGGCGATCCGGGTTCTTGAAGTAAGGAGATGGCGTTAATGGTTGAACGGCTTCCGTCATCTTATCGGGGTTCATCGCCATTACGTGGCTATGCCTGGCTGATTGCGATGGTTGGGCTGTTTGTGTTGGTAGGCAGCGGTGTCGTTTACCTGCTTAACCGCAACTGGGGCGCTCACGCCCAGGCAGGAGCCAGCGTAGGCGCCGTACTGTTGTTAGGCGCAGTTCTATTGCGACCGGACGCCGTCCGCTCGGCAATGGCTGGCCGCCCAGTTAAATATGCCTCAAATGCGTTGTTGATGACTTTGGCCTTTATTGGCATCTTGGGGTTAATCAATTTTCTGGCGGTGCGACATAATTGGGAGTATGACCTTACTGAAAATGGTCAGTTTACGCTGTCCGATCAAACAATTCAATTGCTGGAAAACTTGGATAGACCGGTTCACATTAGTGGCTTTTTTAAAACCGGCGATCCCCGACAGGCCCTTGCCAAAGACTTTCTAGAACGGTGCAGCTATTATACGGAATATCTCACGTATGAGTTTCACGACCCTAATATTGAACCGGCCCTCGCCAACAGCTACCAAGTTGATAACTACGGTTTGGTTTTTGTCAGTGGTAGTAATAGTCATATGGCGCAAGGTGCCGATGAACAAGCGATTACGGAGGGGTTAGTTCGTGTCACCAGCGATCACCCCAAACGGATCTATTTTATAACCGGGCACGGCGAACCCGGAATCGACGATAACGCGCCCGAAGGCTATAGCCGGGTTAAACAAGCACTAGAACGAGAAAATTATTTTGTCGAAAATATCAACCTATCCGCCATTGCTGATTTGCCGCCAATCGAATCGACTACCCTGATCTTGGCCGGAGCCAAGCGCAAATTATCCGGTTCGGAGGTTGAACATATTTTTGATTGGATGAAAGCCGGCGGTAAGCTGATGATCTTGGTTGATCCCTTAACGCCGTCGCCCCTGGAACAAATGCTGGCAAACTTCGGTCTATCGGTTGGTGACGATCTTGTGGCCGATCGGGACAACCATATGTATGGTCTGGCCCCTACCTCACCCCTCGTTGTCCAATATCCGTTTCACAAGATTACCCACGGTCTGGATGGTTTCTTAACGTTTTTCCCACTGGCGCGCTCTCTTAAGCTCAGCAAGCCCCAAGCGAATGATACTTATCTCACCTCACCCATTGTGACAACCGGTCCAAACAGTTGGGCTGAAGCGGACCCGACGGCATCTGAACTGGTATACGACGAGGGGGTGGACACGCCCGGTCCGATTCACATTGGGACAGTTACTGAAGATCGCGAGAGTGGGATGCGGCTTGTCGTTTTTGGCAGCGCCGGCTTTATAGCCAATCAAAACCTAATTGACGAAGTGGCTAATCGAGACCTGTTTATGAATGCCGTGAATTGGCTCGCTGAGGAAGAGGATCTTATTTCTATCCGCCCGAAACAGCTTACCAGTCGTCGTCTGTTCCTAACCCCCCTGCAAAGCAATGTCACAATCTTCACTTCTTTAATCCTCGTCCCAATGACTGTATTGGGCGCCGGGCTCGTCGTCTGGTGGAAACGGAGATGAATGGCAAGACAACCCTGGGTTTGGTCTTCATTCTGGCAGCCTTGGGCGGCTACGTCTATATATTTGAAATAGGAAAAGATTTCCGTCAGACCGACGATGGTCTGACGGAAATCTTTGGCAATAATTACGGCGAATATGACGTCGTAGAGCTAGAAATTTCCAACTCGCATCATACGGCGCACTTTGTGCGAACAAATACGTCGTTCACCCGGGACTGGGCTATGGCGCAGCCAACTGCACTACCAGCTAATGCGTTAGACCAGGTTCAGGTCAACGGGACGGCAACGCGGCTGGGGCAACTAACAGCCAGTCAGGTCATTACCAACGTAACAGATTGGGGCCAATACGGACTTGCCTCCCCTGAGCTAACGGTAACTCTCACCATTTCAAATGGGCAAAAGCTTGTGCTCTTTACGGGTAATCCAACGCCCGTCGATGATAATCGCTATATCCGCACGTCGACCGATCATCATTCGGTCTACTTAGTGTTCGGCTTTACGGTCGATGCGCTGCGTAACTTACTCAACGAACTCCCACTTGCTCCAACCCCTCTACCAACAGCAGAAGAAAACAATTAAAGTCTTGATCCTGGCCGGGCTTGAAACTATTAGGCTATTGATTTTAGCCAAATTTTTGCGATAATCTTAACATAGTAATAATTGCTCTTTTAATAACTACAAATTTGCACTGCTTAGCGCAAGGCAACAACTATTCGTCGTAGAAAATAAATTCATTATGCCTGACGAATTCCGCCAATTAGAGAACCAGACCCTGAGCCACATCATCCTGGGCTTAGTTATTGCAAGTTTAGCAAGTGGACTGGTCGCCGTTTGGTATTGGGGAATTTTGTCACCATGGTTCCTTCGTGCTTTGGCTTTGCTTACCGTTGCATTAATTGCATTTGTCCTGCAAAAGTCCGGTCGATTTGTAGTTGCCGCTTACGTGTTGGTCTTGGAGCTGATTGGCATCGTTGCCGGCATGTTCCTCCAACCCAACGCGATTTCAGGTTTTACCCCTTATCTTTTTATTCCTCTTATCATAATTGCCGGTTTGATCTTAACCCCCACGGCTATCGTTGTGATTGGCCTGTTTTCGACAGCGCTAACTTTGGCCATGCTGATCCCGGCCGCCCAGCTAACCCCGGCCAATCTGCTGGCGTTGTTACCGCCGTTCGGCTTAATTGTTTTAACCACGCTGCTCATGGTTGGGAATGTTCATTATCGAATTAAATTGGGTAATCTGCTCCAAAAAGACAGAAAACTGTCGCGTGAACGCACGCTAGACATGTTAGAAGCACAGGATAAAACAGAAGCCCTTCATCACCGGTTAGTCGAGCTGCAGCAACAACTGGCCCAGGCTAACACTGAGACAGATCACCTTAACCAAGTTGTCGTCCGGCGAAATGGCAAGCTATACCGTTTGGCTCACGATGCTGTTGGTGAAGTAAAGGTCTTGGTCAGCGCACTGGAAAACGTGGTTGAACGGTTGGCATGGGTTCCCCAGGGCAGCCGGGCTGATATATTAAGGGAAGCGTGGCAAACTATTGACTCCCTGGCGAGTGTGGTCGTTAGCCTGGAGGAATTGGTCAAGCTTGAAAACGGTGAGATTGAGCTCAATTATCAGATGATTGATGTGGCTCGCCTGATCCGCGAACTGGCGGGCACGGCGCGCGGGCTCGTCGGTGAAAAGAATTTAAGGATACATTACGCTGTGCCGCCAGATTTGCCCCCCCTCCAAGCCGATCCGGACCGAATGCGCCAGGCGGTTTTGTATTTGTTAAACAATGCTCTCAAATATAGCGATGAAGGAATCGTCGACATTCAAGCGGAATTAACCGGTCAAGAAATAAGAATCGTCGTTTCGGATTCGGGCGCCGCTATGGTCCACGAGGAAAAGGAGCGTATCCTCGATATGCCCGGCCGCCTGCCTCCTAAACAATTTGAGCAGTCGCAGGGGACGAGCTTAGGACTGGCTATCAGTAAACATATCGTCGAACTCCATCAGGGTCGAACGTGGAGTAGCGGCAGGGTTGGGGCCGGCTCAACATTTTATCTGGCTCTGCCGCTGGCACCATTCTGGAGCAATGCCGGGACGGAAGGAGAAGCAGCGGCCTCGGCATCGAGGGCGACATCCCTTGCCGCCGTTGAAGAAATCGTCTCTGCCGCGGCAGCTGGGCCCAACTTGCCTGCCTCTCCGGTTACTTCCGCTGCAGAACAGCGGCCTATTTCGTCACGACCGGGCCGGGGCAGTAAGCCGCCGGTTTTGTCGCCGGTCGCCCGGTTTAGCCCCATTTATGTAGCCCGTTTTGGCTTAACTCTCCTTGGTTTACTGGTATTCATTATTGCAGTCGCCGGAATTTTGGCTATGATTAATCTGCCGAATGTCGACATCCCGACCGTTAACGAATCCAATGTGGTGGCACCCGCCCCCGGGGTAACGGTCGAGGCCGCATTGCCTCCGCTACATTCAATCGCTGCCCTGACCGAGGTTCGTTCAACGTCCGGGCCGGAGCCGGTGGTGCTGCCAACGACCCGTTCGACGGCAGCCTCGACCGAGACACGCGCTGTGGCCCCGACTAACGCGTCCACGACGGCCGTTTTGGCCCCCTCGCCAACGCCGAGCCCGGCTCCCACGCAAACTTTCTCAAGTCCGTCACCATCGCCCACCCCACGCCCAATTTTGCCTCCGACGACCACAGCCGTCCGTGATAATACGACTGTCGTGCCGGCGGCACTCATCCAACCAAGCGCTGCCCCCAGCCTGCATCTGTCGTTTGCCGTAGGTACCGAAACCGTCACGGTCCTCAATTTGGAGAGACAAGTGGAGACGGCTTTTACAATCGACCTGCACACCGCCGAGAATAGTCGATTAGCTTGGTCGCCCGACGGACAGTATTTTCTGTTCACCGGCGAACAGGACGGCAATCGCGACATTTACCTGGCACACCGTTCGGCAGGCCTCTTGCGAAACCTGACCCAATCCCCCGCTGACGACCACCAGGCCTCATGGTCACCAGATGGCCAAAAAATTGTCTTTAGCTCAGGGCGCAGCGGTAACTTTGATATTTACTTGATGGATATTGAAGGGCATAATGTAGTGCAGTTGACCACGAGTCGAGGGTTTGATGAATGGCCGGTTTGGTCACCGGATAACAAGAAAATTGCTTTTCTTTCTGATCGTGATGGAGGCAACGTGGACATTTACACGATGAACGCCGATGGTAGCCAGCAGCAGCGTTTGACCCAACACCCTGCCGATGACGGCCCCGTGGACTGGTCACCCGATGGGCGCCAACTCCTGTTTGCCTCTAACCGGGACTCAAATTTTAATCTATATCTCCTCAACTCAGATGGGGGTGCCCTGCTTCGTCTAACCAGTGAGCCCGGCAACGAAGCAGCCCCTGTTTGGTCGCCTGATGGGCGCACCATTGCCTTTGTCTTTGACGGCACTGGCGGCCGCGATATCTACACCCTAGCTGCGCTTCCCAGGCTTACGGCCGATATCCCTCGCCGGTCCTGGACCCAAATTACCGACACACCGGCGGATGAACACGATCCGGTCTGGTTGCCTGAGTAAATCCTGCCGTCCAAAACCCGCAGCTGGCCTTTTACGCCGGGCGATCGACTACTTGGCCAGGGCCCGGTCAAAGAATGAGACGACGCGCTCGCGATACAATGCTGCTTGATCGATGGCCGGATTACCGTGCCCATAATCCTCAATCAGCCACAGCTCCTTTGGTTCGTGGGCTGCCTCGTACATTTTTAGGGCGTGACGCAGCGGAAACAACCGATCGTGGACCCCGTGAATAATAAGGACCGGACGCGGGTAGAGCCCGGCCAGATCGCGAGCCGAGTCAACCTGGTCAATTTTGATGCCTACGCGCCGTTCGGCCAGGGCGACCAGCAGCGGGGCAAAAGGCCACCGTGGCAGTATGGAAAAATCGTCATAAGCATCTTCCACAGCATCGGGTAGACTACTGTAGCTACTTTCGACCACGACCGCCTTCAGCCGTGGATCGAGTGCGGCCGCCCGCACGACAGCAGCCCCGCCGAGGGATGTGCCCAACACCCCAATTTGCTTTACCTCCGCCTGGGTGCCTAGGAAATCTGCAGCAGCCTGTACGTCGAGCGCTTCCCGAAATCCATAGGTTACCTGCCCCCCTTCGCTTTTACCGTGGCCGCGCAGGTCGATCAGTAATAAATGGTAACCGGCCTCGTGCAACATCAGTGCCTGGGGCAGGAGAGCAGTTCGATTGGCATTGATGCCGTGCACCAGAATAATCGCTTGCGGATCGATTCCGGGCACGTACCAGCCTGACAGCGTCAAGTCGTCAGAAGTGACCAGCGTAATCTCCCGGTAGGGCAAGTTGACTTCGCCCGGCAGAATAGTTTTACTGTTCCTGCCGGGGGTAATAAATTGTTGAACCTGGCGATCGATCAAGTAAGCCAACAGCGAAGAGAAGGCTATAACCACAACCGCGAGCGTATAGATTCCCAAGCGCAGCCAATACTGACGCGTAAATCGGTTTGAGGACGTATATTTGAACAATCTGTGAATTGCGATAGGCGCGACCCGTAGAAGTTTCGTAAACGCAGCTATTGGTGACGGTTTTAAAGATTATACTCGCCGGGTCGCTTCGTCCAAAATATCCAAATATGCCCTAGCTGGCAAACCAGCGCCGAATTAGCTCGACCTGAAAGCGATAGCCACCGCTAACCGGTTCTATCAGCTCACGCCGGGTGAGCCTGGTCAACGCCTGCTCTAACACGCCGGGCTGCTCGATCTGGTCGGCCAAAGCCTGTCGTTCTACAACAGCTTCTTCCCCTTGGCCGGCCAAATATCGCAGCAAGCTCAACCCGTTGGCATCAATTTGGTTACGCTCGATGTCGGCGAAGAAAAAACTACCTCGCTGCAGAACCTCGGAAATTACGGCTTCTACATCGTCGAGACGAGCTAAACGTCGAATAGTTGGGTCTTGCTCATTCTTATAGGCTACTATTTCGCCGCAAAGTAGCTGGACCAGAAACGGGTGGCCCCGAGTTAATCCCAGTACGCGTTGGCTGGCCTGTGTCTCGAACCTAAGGCCAAAATTTTTGACGGGCCTCTCAATTAGCTGGCGAGCTTCGGATTCATTCAAGTAGCCAATATGGACGACTTGAATGTTGATCAGGTAGCTAGACCAACGCTGGAACTCGTCCAGAGATTGAGAACTGGTGAGCAATATTTTAAATTGGGACCGGTGTTGGATCAAATGGCGCATCATGTTGAGCAGAGCTTCACCGTCCAGATTCCCTTTAGCAATCGCACTATCCAGAGCCTCGAACTCATCTAAAGCGACGAGCGCCGTGTGTTGTTGCAACACCTGTTCAACCTCGTCCAGCCATTCGTCGAAGTAGGTAAAGGGATCGACGACGAGCTTATCACGGGGCAGCGGCGGTAAGATTAAATTCCGCTGCCGCCGAGCCGAGTTGATCATTCCACGCGCGATGTTGTAGAAAAAACCGGCATGGTCGCTGGCCTGCGAGGCCGGCCCCTGTAAATCGATAAAAAGAGGGATGATAGTGCTGGGCAGCAGGCGGCCCAAGTTGTTGAGTAGTGACGTCTTGCCCATCCGTCGTTGGCCGTAAAGCAGCAGCGGTGGCCGGCGGCGGTCAAGAAGAAGTTGTTCAATGCGAGCACCAATATCGGTCCGCCCGACGAAGATTTCTTGCTGCTCAGTTAGCGGCACACCAATAACATAAGGGTTATCGATCTCTTGGCGCAGCTCAATAGTCTCGGCGAGATCGCGCTTAAATGCCGCCACACTTTTGCGCCAACTGGTGGCAATAGAACGAAAACGAACCGCGTAGCGTTCGCTACTGCGGGTCAATTCGCGTACCAGGCTGTCCAGGCGATCTTCGATGCCGCTCAGGGCTAAACGTTGGTTGTAGGCGCTGCCCTGCTGTAAAGCAGCCATCACATCCTGGCTTATGCGACTGAAACTGCGCAATAGTGCGCTTGCCGGACCGGCCAGCTCGCCCGCTGCAAGGCTGCGATGAACGCTAGCAATAACTTCTGCGGTTTGGCAGCTTTCCAGCCAACGAGCTTCTAGCTCAATTTGTGCAGCCTGAGCGGCCCAGCGCTGGCTACTCGTGCTGAGGTACTCAATGGCGGCCCGCCCCTCGCTTGGGTTGCGTTCCATCACCAGCAGAATGTGCTCATCGAGCCCAAATAATCTTAGTCGTTGGTGTTCGTCCCAAAATGCGGAGTGCCAGCATAAAAAATTGCGCTGCCCGCTCCCGCGCTGTTCATCAGCGCGGCGAAGCAACGTGTTCCAAACGGCCACCACAGAGTAAAACAATACTGGCCGCCAGACGGTCAGAGTCAAACCAAGAATAAGACCGGCCACGTTTAGGGGTAGGATGGGCCAAATAGGGGTATTGGAAGCTACGACAATCGCGGCGACCCAGCCACCGCTGGCGCCCACGGCGCTGGCTATCGCGCCGGCCCAGGGGCCGGCAATTTCCTGAGCCAGGACGTAAGACAAAGCACCCAAAAGCGTGAATAACACCATCCAGGTCGCTGCCTGGCCGCCTACGATGAAGGCAAGGGTGAAAGCCAAGCTGGAAATTAGGCCAAGTGCCCCGCCGATTTTCAGCCCCTGTTGCCGGCCAACCGTTGCCCAGACTAGGACACCGATCATCAAGCTGATAAATGCCACATTTTCGCTTTCGGTCGTTAAACTGAATCCCACAAATTGAACCAGCCCACCGACCAAAATACCGACAATAGTTACCCCAATTTGCCGGCTCGAGGAATAGAATTGTTTTCTACTTGTTACACTACTGCCGACGTCCCCAACAAGGCTGCCACCTACACCAAATATGAATCCAAGACCAACGCTTAATATCAGCGTTTCGGCTGCTGCGGCCTCCGATGCATTGTTTCCCAGTATGGGAGCAACTCGAACCCACATACCCCCGACTGATAATCCGCTGCCAATGCTGATTATGACCCCAACGACGATGCTCACTGCCGTACTAACCAGTAAGCTGCCGAATATACCGGCAATACCGGCTGCAGCCCCAAAGAGTAAGCCGAAAATAATATTGCCGCCGGGCTCGCCCAGAATCCACAACAATAGCGCAGTCAACAATCCGGATAATAACGGCAAAACACCATGCCCCATGAGCAACAGCGACCGAAGATACGGATCTCGCCACTGTTTTTGGTCCAACTCGGTTAACCTAAAATTCGGACGGAGGGGCGGCCTAATTTTTTCGATATAGTTATGCCAGGCTGAGGGATGAATGAAGAGCCAAACGAGCAGTTGGAGGGCACCAAGGATCAGGTTCGAGTGTAACTCAGGAGCGTCAGTATACGAATTGCCTAACTCAGCAGAGAACCGGGTCATTTTGTCTCCTCAAAACTCGGAGCAAATTCGGTGCGTAAGTCCGTGATTTCGGAGTTGTTGACCGGTATAATCTTTAAGGGGTGAGCTAGCCCAGCACAGTGATATGCGGTTTTGATTACAGTATACATTGCCTATTGTCATCTGCCGTCGACTGTTAGATAATCATAGATATTTAGCAGTGATAAATCTTTTGTGGTCGAGTCGAGGGGGAACCATAAAATGGAAAGTTACACAGAAACGCCCAAAACCGGGCCGTTTGACCTGGCGCTTCGCCGCTATTTTGTGACGGCCGGTCTAGCAGGCACAGACACGACGGCTCACGAAGACGTTGTTCAAGCTGTTATCAATAATCTCAGAGTGCGCAAAGAAAAGTTTAATTATTACAGAGACCCACGCGCGATATTTACCGGCGCTTATGAAAAGGTAACTGAAAAGATACTGGAGGTTCTGAAAGATGCCGATCGTGGTTTTAAGGCCGACATGTGGTTGGCTGCTCTGGACCACCGATTTGGCCAACTCTATCTTGACGCCCTGGATGCATTTGATGAAGCTGCAGCATACGAAGCAGACGGTAACAAGGTAGCTGCCGCAGCAGCCTCAAACAGGTTACCCGAGGTGTGGAAATATGCCTTCGAAGCAATTGGCGCCGGGGCACCTGCACCCCGACTTCTGCCCAACGCGACCGTGATGCAGGAACTGTTGATCCCTTTGATCGTCCATACCGTGCACGATTTACCCTTTGCCGTAGCTCAGGTAGCACTTGCAGAAGCCACCGGCAGTGTACACATGTTGGGAATATCGCAGCCTGACTACCAGAATTTAGATAAGATCCGCCGGGCCGGAAACGATGTAAGAATTTTTCAACGACACGTGCACGATTACCACAGAATTAATAATCTGCTATTGGATAGAAACGAAGACAAATTCCACCTGGTTGATAAGGTTCAAGAAGCTGTTGAAGCATATAATCCGTTGTTAAAGGCCTTAGATCGGTTGATGAAGAATTATGATGAACTGCTAACGTATCAATCCCTGCAATTGATAAGAGGCATGGTGTGGCACGATACAACTCGTCTCCTCGAGGCCACGTCAGCCTTGGAGTTCGAAGAAATTTCAGGCATCATTGTAGAAAAAACGAAGTCTTACATTCGAGAGATTTATGAACCACGGAGTGCGTTTCGGCAGCAGCTTATTCTGCTTTCGCGCCTGATCTCCGGTCTTACCCGCAAGTGGCCGGAGGCAACCTCAACTCCAGGTATTGAGCCGGCAACCTCTTCTGCAGGCAAAAACGAGTCACCCACACGTCAAATTGTCGTCTGACCCATGTTTTTCAATATGGCGGCATCTGCCGCAGGCCTTCTTGTTGCCAAGTATCACCTCTTTCGCCAAATTCCAGCGCGTTAAGCCGGGCATGGGCCAACGCCTGTAAGCGGCAGGGCCAGCATTCACTTTGAGCCAGAATCCACTCAACATCCTCGGGATCGAAGCGGCGTGGTGAACTGGCGATCAGTTCGCGTGCTTCTGTTTTGGTAAATGGCCCCAGAGTAAAAGTATGGCCAAAGATGTTGAAAAATGGGGATGGCTTACCTTGCTCTTGGGCTAATAACGCCGGGGACTCGTGTGCCGTCAGTAAGAAGGCCAATTTACCGCCCGTCAAACTGGTAGCCAGCGAGCGCAGACTACCCCAGAATGGCAGGTCTAACTCCGGGGCAGCCAGGGCTGAACTAATTTCGTCCATGAGGATCAGCGTAGGATTTTTAAGGTGTAGGCTGACAACATCCAGGAAATTTTCCAAGTTGCAGGGCTCCGGCACCGGGATATCGAGGCTTAGTAATAGATACCGCAGCAATCTTTCCCGCCGGTACATACGCGGATCCCGAAAATCTACCATCACCCACCGATATTGTTCGGGCTGGTGGAGCCAATCAGTTTGCTGTCGCGGACGCAATTTCGCTACGGGCGTCGTCGTAACAGTCTTTAAATAATGCAAAAGCGACGTTTTTCCGCTACGTTTAAGCCCAATAATTGCGACGTTCTGGAGTGGGCGACGCTTCCACAATCCAAAAATTCGTTTGAGTTCGTAGGTGCGTCCAAAAAAGTGGCGAGGATGGATGATGGGCGGTCCAACGACAAACGGGTCGAAGTCCGGCGTCGAAAAGCTATCATCGGTTTGAAGACTTCCCCAAACTTCAACCGAGGTAGGTGCTGCCGACCCGGGCTGGCTGCGTCGCGCTCCATTTGAAACTGAGTTAGGAAAAAGTTGCTCACACAAGTGAAGTGGGTAGGGGTAGTCACAACTCGATAAAAACTGTTCCAGCCAGGTTCGTTCCAGGCCACCCCGACCAACAATTTCTCGCGCCAATGTTTCAATATCAGCAGTACTGGGCGGGATATGCCCTTTACGCCAGTACTCAACAGCAGATCCCCCGAGCCTTCCCAAGACATACCCTAACTCATCCTGGACAACTTGGATGGTTTTCGCCTCCCGAAGCCTGATTCTATGTACTCCTTCAGTTAGTAGCTGCGCAAATTTTCCTACTGACTGAGACATCCCGCCCCTCCTAAATTCTGTACAAAACCGAGTTGCCGGCGATGCATCACCGGCCGCCTCTAACCCTGTTTAGCTTGCAGTTTATTATGTGTGCTGAAGTTTAGCTTTGTTCCAATAGTTAAAGAATTGTGCTGCTCTGGTGCCGGTACGGAAATGAGGAATTTTGGTTTAACCGAGGCTCTTTACTTTCTTAAGATTATACCGATTTTTAACATTATTAAAAATATGACCTTAGTGCTATGCCTTGCCTCTCCTTTATGCAAGTGGTGAACTAACCGGCCTTGCTCATGAATCGTCGAGCCATAAACCTTTGGTTGTTGACCGGGAACTTAGATTTGCTACTGCTAATAAGCGCTCCGCAAATTCGGCGCAGATTCGGAGCACGTCACCCCCATATCGGAGTCATAACCGAATAAGCTGTAATCACAGACGGCCTCGCGCACGCAGCTGGTCATGCCCGAAACACGAAAAAGACCTGGCGGCAGCCCAACCTATTCTTTGACCTGTTTAGAGGAAGGGCAGACGCGGGCCGGCTGTCGGGGTAAGCCAAAAGTTTTGGGTGACTCCGGATTGTTGTGTCGCAACTTCCGATGTTTGTAACTAAATCCAGACTTAATGATTCTGTGTGGGAGATAATCATGCAAGAAGAGATAAAGGAGACGAAAATGCAGACGCCAAACGGGAACAACAAATATAAAAAACCCAAGTGCAATCCTCAAAAACTCGAGGATTTGGTCGATCTACGCAAGCAAGCTAACTTGAACCAAGGCGACGTGGCTGGGTTCTTTGGCATGTCCGATTATGGGTCGGTGGCTGCCTGGGAACAGGGGAAAAGCAAGCCTTTTCCTGCACGTCGTCAGCGATTTATTGTTTACCTCCTGGACAAACTGCTCCTGCGCCGCGACCGTGAAAAGTTTGGTTTACTTTGGCAAGATATAATGGTAGAAGAATGGGGCTGGGAGCCCTTGAGCGACGAAGAGTGGCGGTACGCATTTCCCGGTCAAGCGCTGGTCACTTCCAGCGTACCCGTAGATCAGCCGACCCGCGTTGGCCACTACATCGACGATCGAGGAGCTGACCTGGCTCAACTCGGCCGCCTCTTAGCTGACCTGCAATTAATGGTATATCGCCTATTGGGTGAGTCCGCCGGGTTAATCCCCTACATACCGGATATTTCGTCAGAAGTGAGGCAGCAGCGGGGTTGAGCTCGGGTTCGGGAGCCGTTTGCCGGGTGACTTACCGGGTAAGCCCGGCAAAATGCCGGGTTGAAAGCTTGAAAACCCCGGTTTTAATGACCTACAATGAAACTATATCCGGCGCTGGGATAGCATTCACGCAGTTACTTTAATCAACTTAATGCGGTGGCTCCACCTGAGTCACCCAAATTACCAAGACAAGGAGGTTCGTCAAAATGTCTAAAGGTTACTTTGAAACCCCGTTAGGTCCCGATAATCACCATTTAGCAGGGCGCATCACGTCTGTCCTCGTCAAGGAAAAGGGCGAGAAAGCCGTCGAGCCGAACCATATTATCCGCATCGACTCAGACTGGTCTGTTCACGTGGAATGGGAGTTCACCGGCCATTTGACCAAATTGATCTCAGGCCGATGGTGTCTCAGTGTACTTCTGGAGTCTATGGGCCCGGGCCCCGAGTTGAAGCTGCCCAATCCGGCTCACTACCTTGCCCTGAACCCGTGCGGGAACGGCCAATACGACTACTGGAGTCACTTCGAAAAGGGCACCGTACCGGCAGAAGCCTGTTCAACCCCCTATAAGCTCGTCGTAGCCATTACGTATTTTAATGAGTGCGGCAAGCCGGGTCCCATTGCCGGCTTCTACGAAGGCCCCATTGTGCAGTTCTACGATCCGCACTAAGCCCGTAGGCTAACAACCGGTTTATCCGCTGGCCCCGCCCTGAGAAAACCATCTTACTGGCGGGGCCAGCATACTTATAGGCATTAACAATCGCCCTAAAACCAAAATTTTGAGGCTTAACATCAGCAGTTAGGAGGTAATCTAATGCATAGGCACGGTATTCACCAGCTTCGCGACAGCCATGTTCCTTGCTCTCCCTTTCAGCAATGGGGTAAATTTGGCAGGCTTTTCCCAACTTTGCCTGCCCACGAGCCCGATCCACGTGATTTAGAAGCACTCGGGCTGAAAGGTGGCCCGATGGACGAAGACAGCAGCGAGCCGCCATCCGACAGCCCATCGATACCGGCCGGTTTCACTTTTTTCGGCCAATTTATCGATCACGATATTACGTTTGATCCCACCTCCAGCTTGGAGCGCCAGAATGACCCAACCGCAATCCGCAATTTTCGAAACCCCCTACTCTAATTGGATTGTGTGTATGGTTCAGGGCCGGGCGCCAACCCTCATCTGTACGATCAGACCGATCCTGACAAACTGCTCACCGGCACCCCGGAAAATCCCAACGATCTGCCCCGAAACAGGCAGGGTACAGCCCTTATAGGCGATCCAAGAAACGACGAAAATCTTATTGTTTCTCAGCTTCAACTGGCCTTCTTAAAGCTTCACAACGCCGTAGTCGATCATTTACGGGCGCAAGGCGTTAAACCCCACAAGGTTTTCCAAGAAGCCCAACGGCTCGTCCGCTGGCACTACCAGTGGATAATCGTACACGAATTCTTGCCTCTCCTTATCGGACCGCATTTGGTCGACGAAATCTTGAGAGGTGGCCTGAGATATTATCAACCGGGTACAAATCCCTTCATCCCGGTTGAGTTTTCGGTGGCGGCCTACCGCTTTGGGCACAGCCAGGTCAGGGCAGTGTACCAGATAAACGGCAGGACGACCAAGGCCTTGTTCGAATTGCCCTTCTTTGCTCCCATTCAGCCGGACCAGGTGATTGATTGGTCAAACCTTTTTCACGTTTCCTCAAAAAAACCACAGTTCAGCCGCCGGATCGATGCCAGGTTGGCGCGCACCCTCTTAGAACTGCGCCCGCCGATTGTGCCGCCCGGTACGCCGGCAGCGCAGCGCTCCTTAGCCGTACGGAATCTAAAGAGGGGAGCATCTTTCAGTTTACCCGCCGGACAAACGGTGGCCAAAGCCATGGGGGTCAGGCCGTTGTCGGATGAGGAGCTGGGGCTTGCGGGATTAGACTTACCAGGTGGTGGCTTTGATGGAGCAGCACCCTTGTGGTATTATATTCTCAAAGAGGCTGAGGTTCAGGCGGGAGGAGAGACGTTAGGTCAGGTGGGAGGCCGCATCGTTGGCGAAGTGCTATTGGGGCTGCTCATGGCCGATCCGGTGTCCTACTTCCACCTAGAGCCGCACTGGCAACCTGATCCGGCGGTCGCCCCCGAGGGCCAACTTGTGGATCTGCTCAAGTTTGCCGGGGTCATCCCGACAGCGGGGCCGGCCGAGGACTCAGCACCAACACCAACATTTATAGACAACAAATTTGTAGATCTGGAGACGTTTGCCAGCGCCGAACCCGTATTATCCCCAGCCGGGTCTAGCGAGCCCACAACCGCTTCGGCTGCGCTTAAACGCCAGGCCGGACAGCCTCGACTGAGCGAGTTAAAGATACGACCGGCTGAGACCGGGCACGTGCCCAGTTTCGTTCGTCAGGGTCAACCGTTCGATATTCGGCTTATCTTGGACCTAAGCAAGTCGGCCATTCCGGACAACGTGCTCGTCAGGTATACCGCAACCGCCTACGCCAAACGCCTGGACAACGGCGGCTCACGCCAGGTTATTGGTGACGCCGGCGATACGATTACCGCAGTCAATAATTTTGTCGTCAGCGTAGCTGGTGAGGGTTTGCCGGCAGGCCTTTATCGCCTGGAAACGACCGTGACTCTGGCTGTGTTGCCGAACGGACCTGAATTGACAACTCTTGTGGAAGGCAGTCTCCTTCACGTGTATTAAGAGGGCTCTAATCCAGCGTCTCATCCGGCCAGTCGTCGAAGTCAATATCCTTCAGCACTTCCTCCAGGGCAGCTCGCAGGTCTGCCGATAGAGCCGGTTCATCTTGCTCGCGGCTGTCCTGGGGGTTCATTTGAGGCGGCTGCAGCCGCAGGCCGCCCTTGCCTCCAGTGTGGATGGCATATTCATCACCCGATTCAAGCACGACCTTTTCGTAATTGGGGGGCCACTGCATGAGAAAGCGCCTTCCACAGGTGGGACAATGCCATTCGTCGGCACCCGTTGGATGGGTTGCCACCAACTGCATCTCATGCTGTTCTTGCTGATGCTGAGCCTCGAACATCTCTTTCACCTCCTCGGCTAATTTCCGCTCTTCAGTACAGTTGACACCGACCCATTGTACCGTTGATATTTTGCCTGGGCAATTCGATGAACGGCTCTTGAAACTAAAGACACCGGTCAATGGCCTCAATCGCGCCTTCATCCCCCGATTAGCCCGGATCAATCAGCAGCTCGCCATCGTCGGTTACGGGCAGGAGCAGCCTCCGCTCCGGCTGTCAGGTTATTTTTAAGAATTTTAAGATAAGAAATTTGTATATTGTCAAATTCCATCTTTCAATAGTTAAGATTTTATGGTATATTTAAAGCGTGAGTTCTTTAAAGGATTTAAGTTTTAGTGGGGATTTTTTAACTTTGGGGTGGGCTTTATGTAATCAACAAGATGGTTCTATGAATGTGGGGTGGGACCATCGAAAGGTACACTTATGCAATTGCCAACCGTCTTCAAACCGACATCTTCTTCGCTACCACCCATGTACGCCTGGCCTCGCTACGTAAAGCGGATTTTGCTATTACTGGCAGTGCTGGCGGTTTTGATTGCTTATGTGCTTTTGGCCGGGGGAGTAGTGGCTATTATGGCAGTGTTGGCTGAGCGAGTGAGTTAAGCACGCTCGTAACCAGACAGTCGCTGCAAAGACGTTGCATTTGACCGTGTCGTTTGAGGTAGTCGTGGTCAAATAAAATTCTGGCTGGATGCTTTAAAGATCGGACGGTTCAAGTCCGAATAATGTGCGCCCCGCAGAACAATAGGCGACGCGTTTCAATGCGTCGCCTTTTATTTTGGCCAGAAACCAGAACTCTGCGGCGGTCGCACCGGTGAGGTCGATAAGTCACGGCCTAACTAAGATGATTTCGGATATTTCTTCTTTCCTTCCGGATCAATTTCAGCCAGCTTCTCTTTCAAGATCGCGCCAATCTCTTGGAAATTTTGGCGGGCTTGATTGAGGCTAATCCCATTGGCCCCGGTTGGGTCGTCGTGCATCGCCTCTTGAACAGGATCGCTGTTCCACCCACATACGGGGCATGTATCCCAATCGCCCACAACCTCGAAGGTGAGATAACCACATACCGGACAGGGCCACCAGCCCGGCAGCTCGCCTTCGACCCGATCAATGTTCAGACCCACTTCGTTTTTAAGATAATTGGTTAAATATTCGTTTGTAGCGCCGCGGAAAGGACGTTTCATCTTATCAACTAGAATCGGACGGTAGATAGAATTGCCCGGTTTTAGGTCGGATGGGGGTTGGTGAGTTTCCCATTGCATAATCGCCGTGATATTGAGCTGATCCCGCAGACTGGGTTTGAGCGGCTCAGTAAAGAATTCGATGATTAAATCAGTTGCCTCTTCGCCCGATAATTTCTTTAACTCGGACCAGGCTATGTTGTCTAGCGCCTCGCTGCGATGCATGCTGCTCTCCTGATAAAAGGTATTGCTGCCTCTATTTACTCTATCACAATCTTATCCAAATCGGCAACCGGGTCGGGATATTTAAGGTTCAAACCCTCGAGAGTTTGAACTATCGTTTCAGAAATAACCAAGTTGCGATACCATTTTTTATTGGCCGGAACGACATACCAGGGCGCGATGCCGGTACTACATTTTTCAAAGACGGCCTCGAACGCCCGCAAATAAGCATCCCAGCGTTTTCGCTCGGCCAAATCGCCCGGATTGAATTTCCAACGTTTATGAGGTTGCTTTAGGCGAGCCTCGAAGCGTATTTTTTGTTCGTCCTTAGAAATGTGCAAATAGAACTTCAGAATTGTAACCCCGCCGGCCGCAAGTAGCTTTTCAAAGTTGTTAATATGCTCGTAGCGCGTCTGCCACACCGTTTTTGGAACAAGATTGTGAACACGGACAACCAGAACATCCTCATAATGGGAGCGATTGAAAATACCAATCATACCTCGCGCCGGCACGGCTTTGTGGATACGCCACAAAAAATCGTGAGACAGTTCTTCTGGCGTGGGTTTTTTGAAGCTGGTGACGTGTACGCCCTGCGGATTGACCCCGCTCATAATGCTGCGGATGGTTCCATCCTTGCCCCCGGCATCCATGGCTTGCAGTACAATCAGCAAAGCATGTTTGCTCTCGGCGTACAGGATATTTTGCAGCTCGGCCATACGATCGATATTTTTGGCCAGCTGCTGCCTGGCCTCCTTTTTATTCTTAAATGAGCCGGTATCGTCTGCATCAATCTCAGCCAGCCTGATTTTTTGACCTGGTTCTACTTTGATAATTGTCATATGGACCCCTTACACTGGTTGTTCCTACTGGATTGTCACATCTAACCCCGGTTCAAAGCGCTGCCATTCGCCGTCAGGTCCTTGGCAGATTTGCTCAGGAGAATAACAAATTGAGAGCCACAACTTGTGGGTGCCGGGTCTGGAGAAAGCGACGCCGTCTTCGTGGGTAAACGTGCCGTCAATCATACCATTGCTCCAACTTGTCTGAAACGTGCCGGTACTGGTGGTTAGCCCTAAAATGCCAAAGGGCAGGGATTCGGACTGAGAATTCGTCACCTCAATTTTGACAAACACTTTCTCGCCTACGGCATAGGTATTTTTCTTTTCGCGAAAGCCGATTTTGCCGGTAACATTGGGTCCGCTGGGCGGCGGTTCGGTAGGCACGGGTGCTTCAACCGGGGATGACTGGACCTCGGCCGTTGGCAAGGGCTCAGGCAGGTCCGGGACCGAATCTTCTGTCACGGGTGTTGCTATGTCGGTGGTTTCTTGTTCGCTGCCGGTCTCTGCTTCGGCGATAGGCGGCTCGGTCGGCGTAGCTTCCGGGGGGACAGGCGTTGGTGGTTCAGCCGGTAGGACTGGCCCCGGGGTTGGCGTTGGAGGCACAACAATCGTCGGCTGTGAGGTCGGCGTAAATGTGGGTAATGGCGTACGCGTCGGCAGCGGCCGGCTGGCTTCTCGCGAGGTTAAGGTGTTAGGTAATAGTGAGCAAGAAAGCGTCAACAAGATGATAAATGCGAGACAGCACTTCCGGATTTGGATTAAAAGATGCAATGATTTACCTCTTTTGCAGGGTTTATAATCTTTCTGGCCTATTTATTCTCTGTGATACGGGCCATAACGTAAGCGTCAGCATATTCGCCATCGCGCAAAGCGTAGCGCCGCAGCGTTCCTTCACGGATGGTGATTTCCTCGATCATAACGTTTGCCTTGCTCGGAGCATCGGGCCACCGCTACGAGTCGCCAGCAAAGACTACTACCACAGTGTACCACCCGGCTGGCTCTTGGGCCACCCCTACTCCGACGCGAGTAAATTGAGCGTGGAGAATGTTGGCCCGGTGTGGTCTATCGTTCATGAACCAGTTGATGGCGTACTGAACCGTTTCGTCGGCCGGACGGGCGCTGCGGATAATGTTTTCGCCGACCCAGTAGAGCTCCCGCCCATCCGTACTGAGCCGATCCCGAACGGTCAGCCCCTCAGGGGTAACGTGGCTAAAGTAGCTACGGGCGATCATATCTTGCGCGTGCGCCTGGGCTATCAGGGTTATCAGTTCGTCACTACCAACTGCTGGAAGTTCGAGAAGCTGACGCTGGGCGTTAATCGCCTCGACCATCTCCTGTTCCATGCGCAGCAAGCTCGGCGAAGATGAAGTAGGGGACGTTATCCGGGGCGTGGTTGGTTTCGAGATCGAGCTTGAGGCTAAATTTGCCTGGTTGGGTTGAGTTAAGGGGATGATGATGCGCTGACCGATCTGTAATAAGCTTGGTTCCAGGTCGGGATTGCTGGCCAAAATATCTTCTACCGTAGAGCCTAGTTGGGCGGCCAGGCCTAGAAGGGTTTCACCGCTGTTCATTTCGTGGATAATCGTGGGCGCCCCAAGCGGTGTGCCCTCGTCTGGCGGGATTAAGAGCGTTTGCCCAATCTGTAAGCTTGTCGGATCTACTATGCTGTTGGCTATCATCAGTACCTCAACTGTTATATCATATTTGGCCGCAATAGACAACGGGGTTTCCCCTTTTTCGATAACGTGATAAAGTGGGGTTGGATCTGGCGCAGACGTGGCCCTTGGGAGCGAGGGATCGGGCGGTGGAAGAGGCGCAGGCGTGATGGGGATGAGCAGTTTTTGCCCAATCTGCAGGGTCGTTGGATTGGTGATGCTGTTGGCGGCGATGAGTGTCTCAACCGCTATGCCGTATTCAGTGGCAATAGACAAGGACATCTCGCCTTGTTGGACGGTATGAAATACAGGGCGGCGCGTCGGCGCGGCTGCTGCCCGTGGGGTGCTGGTTGGCGCAATCGCGGTGGCGGTCGGGTTCCGGCTTGGCCCTGCCGAGATCGCCTTCGTTGCAGTGACGGCGGAAGTTGCCGATGCAGCTACAGCAATCGTCGTCTCCGATGGTTTGGCGGCCGGTACGGTTGAGCGTGAAACATTGTTTTGATAGAAGACAGCCAACCAGACCAAGCCCGCGAGCGCGGCTAACTTCCATAAATGTGGCTTCACCCCAAGGTCTCCCTCCGTAAAACATGGAACGCATCCGGCTTAACGCGTTATTCGATTTGTAGACCCGCGATTATACTAGCGAATACCTATTAACGGCAAGTTAGAGCCACAAGCGTCAGGCCGTCCAACTTGCACATAAGCGACCCGCGGCCTATAATTTACCTTAAGTATGATACTATGCCCCCGTAGCTCAGTGGATAGAGCAGTGGCCTCCGGAGCCATGTGCGGGCGTTCGAGTCGCCCCGGGGGTATTTACCCAAAATTTAGCCCTGGTTTCGGGATTATACCCAGTGGAACAGGTGCCCTAACGAGTAAGTATAGTTGGTTATGTAGAAAGCCTTGCCAGACTCCGGTAGGGCTTTTTTGTTTGTGTTCTGCACCCTAATTTACACTAAAGTTCTTTATACCAACCGAAAAAGGATGACTTCCGCTTTTTTCCGCTACTTGCATCTAATTGAGTGATGAATTACGTGGACACCTTGCAACTGCTCAATCGCTGCCAGGCGGGCAACTCGCTGGCAATTGAGGCCCTGGTACGGACTTTTACCCCGCCGGTCTACCGCCTGGCTGAGGCCATGCGCCTTCGTTGGAAAAAATACACTCCAGGCCGGCTCATACGATCTGCGGGTCGGCGCGTACAACCAGGCCAATGGCCAGCGTCTGACCAGGCCGGATGGGCACGAGACCCTGTTACTGGCAACCATTGGGGTTGATGCACTACCAGCTGAAAAAACGCTGCCCACGCCAACTTCGGCCCCTACTCCAACCCCCTATCCCCTTCCAGCCAGTTGTCCGGTAACGCTGCCCAATGGCAACCCCCCACCCGGCGAGCGGCCCTCGCCCGACCATCACGGCAGCGGCCAGCTCTTGTTGAAGTCTTGCATCTCATTGCCGCCGGCTTGAGCAACCAAACCATTGCCGAAACGCTCTTCATTTTTGTTGGGACGGTCAAGCGCCATACGCTGAATATTTACGGTAAACTGGGCGTGAATAGTCGAACTCAAGCTGCTGCAAAAGCCAGAGAGCTAAACCTGATCGAATGAATTAATTTGTTAGAGTTGGGCTTCGCCAACGCATAATGAACAGAATACGGTCTCCATTTCTTTTCAGGGTCGTTGTCAGACTTACCGATTATG
Source organism: Anaerolineae bacterium (assembly GCA_041576335.1). Classification (GTDB taxonomy): domain Bacteria; phylum Chloroflexota; class Anaerolineae; order 4572-78; family J111; genus JANQQF01. The sequence continues at coordinate 27,922 of JBFGLD010000002.1, forward strand.
GCCCCAGACCTCCAGATTAACCAGGTGTGGCGGACGCTCACCCTGCAATACTTGCAGAGCTTGGGTCAGAGCGGCCCGCCATAGGCGCTCTTTTCCGGCTGTCGTTGCTCCGGCAATATGGGGGGTGGCAATCACATCATCCCGGCCCAACAAGGGGTGATGTGATGGTGGCGGTTCCGAGTTAAACACATCCAGACCTACCCCAGATAGCTTTCCCCTAACTAAGGCGTCGTGGAGTGCGACCTCATCA
>JBFGLD010000003.1:0-27868 GCA_041576335.1 Anaerolineae bacterium
GGTGCCGTTGTCATCGGCGATGACCAAAAAAGGTTTATGGCTGGCCCCGGTCCGCTCGGCCACGCTTGCCAGCAGCCGGGCCGTTCTCAAGACGTTGGCTTGACCGGTGTCGTGAGCTTCACGAGACTTAAACTTGATGCCAATAAAGGCCCCCAACATCGTCAAGCTCCGCTTTTCCAGCTCTTGATGCAGCGCCGCGGGATCGGTGGGCATAAAGCCCCAATCGCCCAGTTCAGTGCCGGTGTAGCCTGTCTCTACCAGTTCGTCTAGCATTTGTTGATAGCCGATTCGCTGCCCGGCTAGCCCTTCAAACTCCAAGGTTCCCCACGAGCAGGGGGCATTGCCAACGTTAATTGTTGTGGTCATAAGCTAAGGTCCTCTGGAGAAGTTGTTTCTGAATATAAGTATTGGCACGTCGAAGTTGGCAGAAGTGTAAGATTATTCACTAATTTAAATCATTACCAAGCAGCTAGAACTGGCGGCTCCACTCTTTTGGCCAGCGCTCGACGACAACTTTGGTTTGAGTGTAGAACTCGACGCCATGGCGACCCTGCCCGTGCAGATCACCAAAAAAACTTTCCTTCCAGCCGCTAAAGGGGAAGAAGGCCATTGGCGCAGCCACGCCGATATTGATGCCGACATTGCCCGCGTCAACCTCGTAGCGGAATTTGCGAGCCGCAGCCCCACTGCTGGTAAAGATGCAGGCCATGTTGCCATAGCTGCTTTTGTTGATCATAGCAATGGCCTCGTCAATGGTCTGGGCATGGATGATGCTCAGCACCGGTCCAAAAATTTCCGTCTTGGCAATTTCGCCTTCGGGCGGAACCTGGTCCAGAATAGTCGGAAAGACAAAATAGCCATCCTCATAACCACTGACCTTCCGGTTGCGGCCGTCAACCAGGACTTTGGCGCCTTCTTGCTCGCCCTTGCCGATGAGCATCTCGATACGACCCCGGCTCTCAGGGGTGATAACCGGCCCCATTTCGACCCCTTCGTCCAAACCGTAACCCACCCGCCGGCTAGTCGCGGCATCGGCAATTTGATCCACAAACGTTTTCTCAGCCGCACCCACAGTTACCGCCACCGAAGCGGCCAAACAGCGCTGCCCGGCACAGCCGAAAGCGGAGTCGGCCATGATTCTGGTCGTCATTTCCATATCGGCATCGGGCATAATGATCACCGGGTTTTTGGCCCCGCCCTGGCACTGGGCCCGTTTGCCGTTGGCTGTGGCCCGGCTGTACACATATCTGGCCACGGGAGTTGACCCCACAAAGCTAACCCCCTTTATCCCCGGGTGGTTCAGCAACGCATCGACTGTGTCTTTGCCACCGTTGAGCAGTTGAACCACCCCCGGCGGGAAGCCGGCTTGCTCCAGCAGCTCAAACAACTTCTGGCTGGTCATCGGCACTTTTTCGCTGATTTTGAGAATAAAGCAGTTGCCGCAGGCAACGGCATAGGGCAAGAACCAGAGCGGAATCATACCCGGAAAATTGAAGGGCGTTATGGCCGCTACCACCCCGAGCGGCTGGCGAATCATATGCTCATCAATGCCGCGGGCGATATCCTCGCTGTTGTAGCCCTGCATCAGGCTGGGGATACCGCAGGCCATTTCGACATTTTCTATTCCGCGTTGGAGTTCGGCCACGCTCTCATTCAAGGTTTTGCCACACTCGTTTGTCGTTAGACGCCCTATCTCGTCCTTATGTTCTTCGAGCAAAGCCTTAAACTTAAAGAGAGGCTGAATCCGTTCGGTTGCCGGGGTGCGTCGCCATTCCTGGAAGGCCGTCATCGCCGCCTGTACCGCACCGTTGACCTCTTCCTTGGGCGACATCGGCACTTTCGTCATCAGCTGGGCCGTCGCCGGATTGATCACATCTAAATAATCGCCGGCTGCGGACCGATGCCATTGACCATTTATGTAGTTTAGTAATCGGGTGTTACTCATGATTTTTCCTCCGTACCGGATCATTACTTTGTTTAAAGCCTCTTATAAATAATCCCGCTCTTTCGCCCGCATCTCTTCCCACTCTTCGCGAACAGCCCGGACACTGTCTCGCTCGCTTACCTCGGCCACGGGCACATCCCACCAGCTTTCGTAGCCAGGCACCCCAACGTAGCGATCATTCTCAATATAGATCACGGTGGTGCGATCGGCAGCTTTGGCCGCTTTCAAAGCGGCAGTGAAATCGTCAAAGGTTTTACACTCGATCACGTGGGCCCCGAGACTGCGCGCATTGGCCGCCAGGTCAACCGGCAGCTGCTCAACATCTTTCAAGTCATCATCGGGCAGACCGCTATTTTCGGGATAAACGTAGCGCGTGCCAAAACCGCTCTGCCCCAACGAGCGGCTGAGTGCGCCGATACTCTTATAGCCGTGGTTATTCATCAGCACGACCGTTAGCTTGTAGCCCTCCTGGACCGAGGTGATTATATCGGCCGAGAGCATCAGGTAGCTGCCGTCACCAACCAGGACATACACTTCCCGGTTGGGATCGGCCATTTTGATGCCCAGACCGCCGGCGATCTCATAACCCATGCAGCTATAGCCGTACTCCAGATGGTACTGCTTGGGATGGCGGGCACGCCACAACTTGTGCAGGTCGCCGGGTAGACTACCGGCAGCACACACCATCACCGCCTCCGGGTCGCCTAAATCGTTAACAGCGCCAATCAATTCACCCTGGCTAACCAGAGGCTTATGGCGGATGCCATAGATACGATCTACTTCGGTTTCCCATTCGTCGTGCAGTTGCTTGGCCTTGGTTTGGTAATCCGCCGACGTTTGATACCCCTCCAGGAGGGTCATCAACTCTTCTAGCGTCACTTTGGCGTCGCCCACCAGCGGCAGGGCATGATGCTTATGGGCATCAAATTCGGCCACATTGATATTGATAAAGCGCACTTCCGGGTTTTGGAAAGCGGTTTTGCTGGCCGTGGTAAAATCGCTGTAGCGTGTGCCGATGCCGATGACTAGATCGGCCTCTTTGGCCAGACGGTTGGCCGCCAAAGTGCCGGTTGCGCCGATCGCGCCCGTATTGAGTGGAACGTCGTAGCGCAGGCTGCCCTTGCCGGCCATTGTTTCGCCGCCGGGAATACCGGTCTGCTCGACAAATTGGCGCAGCGTTTCGGTGGCTTCACTGTAAATTACGCCGCCGCCGGCAACAATCAAGGGGCGCCGGCTGGCCCGGATCCACTCCGCCGCCCGCTCGAGCACGGCCCGGTCCGGTCGATTACGGGCAATATGCCAGACGCGCTTGCGGAAAAGTCCGGCCGGATAATTGTAGGCCTCCGTTTGAACATCCTGTGGCAAGGCCAGGGTTACGGCCCCGGTTTCAGCCGGGCTGGTTAGAACCCGCATGGCTTCGGGCAAGGCGGTCAGAATTTGATCCGGCCGATTGAGCCGATCCCAATAGCGGCTGACCGGCTTGAAGCAGTCGTTGACCGAAACGTCCTGGCTGTGCTCTGATTCTAACTGCTGCAGCACCGGCGCCACGTTGCGCCGGGCAAATATATCGCCCGGCAGCAGCAGCACCGGCAGGCGATTAATCGTTGCCCCGGCCGCGCCGGTTATCATATTCGTTGCACCCGGACCAATCGAGGTTGTGCAAACCAGCGTTTGCAGCCGATTTTTCATTTTAGCGTAAGCAGCCGCAGTGTGAACCATCGCCTGCTCATTGCGCGTTTGATAGTAGCGAAAGTCAGGGTACTGCTGTAAGGCCTGGCCCAATCCTGACACGTTTCCATGCCCAAAAATACCAAAGCAGCCTGCAAAAAAAGGCTGTTCAACACCATCACGCTCGACATATTGATTTTTGAGAAACTGGATAATGGCCTGGGCCATTGTTAGTCGTTGGATTTTATTTTGCATAGTTATCTCCTTAAGTTCGGAAGTCAGTAGTCAGACTACCGACTTACCATCCCCCATATTCCTCGACAAATTCCTCCACCTCCGCCATCGTCGGCATAAAATTGGCGCAGCCGTGTTTGGTGACCACAATCGCCCCGCAGGCATTGCCCAAACGAGCAGATTTGTACCAGCCCCAATCCTTGACATAGCCGTAGAGAAAACCGGAGGCAAAGGCATCACCCGCCCCCAAGATATTGTAGACTTCGACCGGAAAGCCAGGGGCGTCGATCTGCTTAACGCTGCCGTCAGCTTCTTTAAGGTGCACCCGCACGCCTTCGTCGCCCCGTTTTTGTAATAGAGCCTTTGGTCCCAAGGCCAGCAGGGCTCTGATGGCTTCATCAATATCGCCATACACCTTGGTATCGGAAATTTGGGAGTGCGTCAGGCTCATTTGGCTGACATCGGTCAGCATGGCGGCGTTGATTTCATCCTCGGTGCCAATGACAATATCAACCAGCGGCAGCACCGAGCGGACGGCGATCCCAAACGCACGAGGGTCGTGCCACTGGTCGGGGCGAAAGTCGATATCGAGCACCACTTCCGTGCCAACCTGCTGGGCGATCTCAGCCCCAAAGATGGTGGCGCTCCGACACGGATCTTTGCTCAGGTTGGTGCCCGCGAATTGAAAGATATGGCTCTCGGCAACGGGCGCAGCCAGGACATCGTCAATCGTCAGCTCGATATCGGCACAATTGTCCCGATAGTAGACCAGCGGGAATTTGTCAGGCGGTTCAATCCCCAAGACGACGGCGCTGGTACGATGGCCCGGTTTCCGCGGGCTGAATTTCGTCTCCACGCCCTCGTTGTTGAGGAAATTAAGGATGAAATCGCCAACGGGATCTACCCCCAGGCCGGTGACCAGCACCGTTTTTAAGCCCAACCGGCGTGCCCCAACGCTGATATTCGTCGGCGAGCCGCCCACATAGGCCGCAAAACTTTTGATGTCCACAAACGGTGCGCCCACATCATTAGCATAGAGGTCGATCGAGGAGCGGCCCATATGGAGGGTGTCGTAGGTACGGTTGTTAGCGGGCATGGCATTCCTCCGGGAACGTGGTACTTAGTCCACAGTACTGCACATTCTGGCCTAGGGATGATTTATAACAAACCTGATAAGAATATTCCTTCATATGAAACACCCTCCCTTGAAATAAAGTTACACGGAGTTACACAGAGCCATCACAGAGATGCACAGAGCAAAAAACAAAAAAACTCCGTGTATCTCTGTGTCTTCTCCGCGTTCTCTGTGTCCCTGATTTTCATGACCTGAGCCCTGCGGCGGTCATTGTTGTCCTGCAGGGCCTGTTCGACTCATCTGTGATATATTTACGCCGATAGTCAGAACCATTGCAAGAAACTGGCGAACAATTTCAGTAAGAAAAAGGCGGGAACATGGTAAGCGCTACCCTCGGCGCAGCATCCAGTTCGGCCGGGCCAGCCCCTCGGCCCACGGTGTCCTCCTTAATGGTAGATGAGAAATGAGATTCTAATAGGCACGACACACTACGCCTTACGTCGAACGTTCAGTACAAGGGCAGCCTTTCATCAATCCCTTTATAGCTTTCCTTGACCCAGGTGAATTTCGGGTCATCCTGATTGGCCAGGCTTTGGGCGCTGCCGGCAAGGACATTAAGGTAGTAAGTGGTATAACCGGGCGCACTGACGACCGGGTGGTAGCCTTCAGGCACGAGGACGGCGCAGTTATTATCGGCGCGCACCAGGGCGTCGATGGGCCGGCCCGCCTTGTGCAGCGGCGAGTTTTCGTCGGTGTACACCCGCTGGTAGGCATACCCTTCCGGTTTGTCGATCTTGTAAAAGTAGACTTCTTCCAGGTCGGCTTCGATGAGCTGGCCATGCTCATCTTCCAGGTGAACATCGTGCTTGTGCGGTGGGTAGCTGCTCCAGTTACCGCTGGGTGTAAAAACCTCGACCAGAATCAGGCGGTGCACCGGCGACCCGGGCGGCAGAACATCACAAATCTGGCGACTGACATTGTCGCCCCCTCGAACCGAGTTAGGGATATCTTCCGGTTGGATAAGCCACGGCTCGTGATCTTGGTCGGTGGGCACCCAGGTAACGGCAAATTCCCCGCTGCGTTCGGCCGTGATGGTGAAGTCGGTACGGCGCGGCAGATAGACGGCGTAGGCCGGGCCGGAGAAAACATTTATCCGGTCAAGTCCGGCCCACGAACCATGCTCAGAGGTAACCGTGAAACAGCCGTTCAATACGACGATGGCCAACTCATTTTCGCCGCTGCTAAAAGACCATTTCTTGCCGGCCGCCAGGCGCCGCGCCTGGAACGAAATATAATCCCAGCCGGCCTGTCTGGGCGAGATCGACAAAATTAAGTCAGGATCGTTAGGATCGACCATAGGTCGAATTAGAATATTATCTGCGGTATATTGCATGGTACATCCTCGTCATTGCTTGTTTGAAAGTCATTTAACCGGCTGTGATAAGGATTCTCACGGAGTGACCCCTGTCGGGGCCACTTACAACCAGGTACTAAGGATTATCATCATAGGCGCCCATCACGTGTTGGTCGAAGTCTATGATGGAGCCGGTCATCATTTCAGCATCGTCACTAAGGAGATAGGCCGCCAGTTTGGCTACGTCGAGCGGACGCAGGATTCGCTTAAAGGGCATTTGGGCCTCGGCCAGCTCTTGCCAATTATCCGGTTTGCCCATAGCTTTTTGAATCTCATCCTCTGCCGTTGTACTGGTCCAGCCAATGTTTACTCCGTTCACCCGGATCCGATCAAAGCGAAGTGAATGAGCAGCATTCTTAGTCAAAATGGCCAGGGCACCTTTGGAGGCACAGTAGGCCGTGATGAAGGGTTGACCGCCATAACTCGACATGGAAAGAATATTGACGATACTGCCGCCATGGTCTTCGCGTTTCATCACCCGTACCGCTTCTTGCATAAGGATAAATGGAGCTCGAGTATTTACCGCAAAAATGTGATCCCACAGCTCGACGGTGGTGTCATCCAAGGTCCCGCGGGTTGTTACTCCGGCGGCGTTCACCAACCCATCGACGCAGCCAAATCGTTCATCACAAGCCCGGACCACCTGCCGGCAGTCGGCCTCCTGCGCCAAATCGGTCGGAATGTAGAGGCTGGGTGCCCCCAACTCAGTCAAAGCTGTGGCTACCATTTGGCCTCGTTCTCGATTGCGACCGCAGATGACAAGCCCTGCCACACCTCGTTCGGCCAGATGCCGGGCAATGCCTTCGCCCAAGCCCTGCGTGCCGCCCGTGACAATTACAACTTTCCCCGTAAGCTTGATATCAAATGCTGTCGTCACCATGCACCTGTCTCCTTGAAAAAATGTTTTGTGACTGAATTAGACTCGATCTTAACACCAGTATGCGCGTTTCGGCCGGTAAGGACTCGCGGCTAAGTTCAAGTTCCGGGTCGTCAAGCCAGACGACTGTCTCGTCAGGAAAGCGTTGGGTCAATTCGGTAACGGGCAGCATCTTGACCTTGGTGCCGGGCAGGTGACAATGGCTATTCTCCCGCTAATCAATCCTAATCGACTCGACCGTTTCCCATCGCTCCGACTCCCACGAACGCATCATCGCGGTTTGAACGTTGGCCACGGCCAGCGCTTGCTCAAAGCCTGGCTGGCCTTGCCGGCCTTCAGCCACGGATTTTAAGAACTCGTAGGCTTCAATTGTTTTGAGGTCATCGTAGCCAAGACTGATGCCCGGCCCCGGATTGAAATTGTGATGGAAGGGATGGTCCGGACCGCTGAGGATGGTCGTGTAGCCGTCTTCGGCTTCGTCTGCGCTGCGAAACTGTACCTGCAGTTCATTCATTTGCTCAAAGTTCCACTTCAGCGCGCCCTGGGTGCCGTTAAGTTCAAAAACATACTCGGCTTTCGGACCATTGATCACTCGGCACATCTCGATCGTACCCTGGACCCCGTTTTCAAAACTCAGCAGGGCGCCGACATAATCCTCATTGGTGACCTCACCCGTCGGGTCATCAGGCCCGCCAACGCTGAAGTGAGTGCCTTCGCCGGCTTTGGCCAGAGGACGCTGGCGAATGAATGTTTCCCGATTGGCCACGACGCGGCCAATTGGGCCAACAATCATATGGGCCAGGTCGATGGCATGCGATCCCAAATCGCTTAAAATGCCCAGGCCGTGTTCCCGTTGGAACCGCCACGACAAAACGCCGTACGGGTTGCTGGCATAGCAGGAAAAAAGGCGGCTGCGGTAGTGGGTTAGCCGGCCCAATCGACCGTCATCAATCAATTTTTTAGCATACTGGACCATTGGCGCCCAGCGGTAGTTGTAGCCGACAAAGGTTAACACTCCGGCCTGGCGAGCGGCCTGCTCACACCGGGCCGTTTCCTGGGGCTCTTTGCCCACCGGTTTCTCACACAAAACATGTTTGCCGGCCGCCACAGCAGCGCGTACCATCTCAAGATGAAGCCCATTTGGTGCCGCGATATTAACTACTTCGACGTCCGGATTTTGAACCACCCGGTGCCAATCCGTCGAAAAATGTTCAAAGCCAAGACGATGTTGGGCATCACGGGCACGGCTTTCGACGTTATCACTGCAAATCACCAGGCGCGGCTCAAACCCGGTTTGCTGAAAACGCTCCAAAACCTGACGATAAGAGCGGCTGTGGGTTTCGCCCATCCAGCCCATACCAATGACGCCAATACCAATTTTGCGGGTCACGTTTATCTCCTCGTAAATGGGCCGATAGGCCGGGGGCTTGGGGGAACACCCCAAAATCTCCCCATTTTCATTGTTTATGGGGTGCGTCACACGCTCGTGACGACTCCTTTATAAATGGGCCGATAGGCCGGGGGGCTTGGGGGAACACCCCCAAAATCTCCCCATTTTCATTGTTTATGGCGTGCGTCACACGCTTGTGACGACTCCTTCGATATCTAGCAGATGACGTACGAATTGACCTTGTTAGTTGTATTGCACACGTGTGCAGAATGCCGTAGTATATTATGCATCGGTAAGTTTGTCAACTATAACTTCAGAGTAGACTCATTAGAGCCCAATACTCTTTAAATAATCTCGATTGCGCCGGGCACTTTCCCTGGGACTGCCCATGCCCGGTAACACATCCTGCTCAACCACAATCCAACCCTGGTAATCGAGTTCTTTTAGTTTCGCCAGGATGGCCGGAAAGTTGATGTCGCCCCGACCCAATTCACAAAACACCCCGTGTTCCACAGATTGGATCGCGTTCCAGCCTTCCCGGCGGGATTGCTCGGCAATGTTTGGTTCGTGGTCTTTGAAATGAACGTGCCAGATGCGGTCGGCGTGTTGTTGCAAGCCGGCAAGCGGGTCACCGCCGCCAAAGCGATAGTGACCGGTATCAAACACCAGACCCAACACCGCCGGGTCGGTCCTGTTTAAGAACTTAGCCGTCTCTTCCGGCGTTTCAATCCAGGTCCCAATGTGGTGATGAAAGACCGCCCGTAAGCCGGTCTCTCGTTTGACAGCGTGGGCTACCCGATTCGCTCCGTCCGTAAAGACCTGCCACTGCGCTTCGCTCATTTCGTGTTTGGGTTTGATCCGTCCGGCGTTAAGGGTTCGCACCGGGTCGGTGTAAGGATCGTTGCCCAGCACGATGAGGTTATCCGGCCCGCCGACTTCGGCCAGCAGGCGAGCGGTGCGGACGGCTTCCGCTTCACTTTGAGCGTGGCGGCCGGCGTCGTGCAGATAGACGCTGACCCACGAGGCCAGCAGTTTCAAATGCCGGGCGGCCAATTCTTGCCGGAGTTTGTCGGGATCGGTGGGCATGAAACCCCAGTCGCCCAACTCGGTGCCCAGATACCCGGTTGCCTGCATCTCGTCAAGTACCTGCACATACCCCCCACGCTCCCCTTCAACATTTTCGATAACGCCCCACGAACAGGGTGCATTCGCAACTTTAATCATCTTATGCCCTCCTGAGAAATTACTCACTGATTTGTTTGTAAGGGTTCAGCCACTGCGTCATCAGGCCATCCACCAAGATCAAAACCGGTCTGGATTAATCTCTAATTTCGTCGACAAAGACGCGACGGCCTTCTTTTGCGCTTAATTGACACGCGGCGATAACCTGTTGAACATAGGCGGCTTCTGCAAATGAGGGTTCTGGTTCTGTATCTTCGATAATTGCCGTAATCAACCCCCGCGCCATGAAATCGTGTTCACGGAACACATCCTTATACGTGTTGTGAACCGTGTCTCTACGTGCTGTACCCCAGATGTCGTCAGGGATAGGCAGCTCCTTAATCATGCCTTCACCGACTTTCGCACCTCTCACTTGTTGGATGGTATCCCAGTCATTCAAGCAGTAGAGTGTACCTTCGCTCCCATGAAATTCCATATGATGCGTTTGCCCGAACGGCGTATCTTCGTAACATACGGCAGAGACCACAATGACCCCCTGAGCGCCATTCCTGAACTGCACAAGGATACTGGCGCTATCATCAGTGCGTTCGTAATCTGAACCATCGGGACGCGGTTCACGCTCGACATGATAGCTCAACATGCACATGACCGATTCAATTTCGCCGTAGTACCACTGGGCCAGATATATCCAATGTGAACCCAAATCGCCGACAACCCCTGCGCCTGCCTCACCCATATCAAAACGCCACCTATATTCGCCATCACGGGCAAAGCCGGTGTAGTAGCGCATATTCAAATGATAGGGTTGGCCGATATAACCGTCATCAATCAATCGCTTAACGTAGCGAGCCGTGGGCATGAAACGGTAGGTGAAAGGAACAAGACATTTTAATCCGCTCTCCTGCGCTTTCTCAGCCATCTCGGATGCCTCTAAAACAGTCATGGCGAGTGGTTTCTCGCATAAAACATGTATCCCTTTTTCGAGTGCCTTCATGGTCATCCAGTAGTGGGTCTTATTAATAGTCGAAATAACAACCGCATCAATTAAGCCGCTATTGACCATTTCATCATAGTCAGTGAAATAATGAGGAATATCATTCTGCTCAGCAAAGGCTTTTGTACGCTCCGGATTGCGCCCACACACAGCCGTGGTGACAGCATTCGGATGTTTGTTCAGGGCGGGCATATACATAGTTTCTGTCCAGAAGCCCGGACCAACGATCCCTACAGATACGGTTTTATTTTCACTCATGTGACACTTCTCAACAGGTCAACAGCTTTTTGCACCCCGACAATGCCCTCATAGCCCACCTCACGCAGCACTTCGGCTACAAAGCGGTAATTCAGTTCGCCGGTGTCAGGCTCATGGCGATCAGGCACATCGGCCACGTATGTCTCCATATGGTCGGGATGAACGATACAACCGCCTTGCGTAGCAGAAAAGCTGCTCAGCTCAACCTGGGGATCATCGGTGATGACCTCTAGATTGCGCCCCTGCCAGCCCCAAAACTCCACCATGAAACCGGCATCGGCAATTTTTTTGACGCGCTCCTCAAACGGTAAATCCAAAAAAACGGTATCAGTACACACAGATAAACGATACATCAACGACCTCCTCGGTTAACTGGCTATGACCAAAACTTTGACAGCTTCTCCGCGGCGAGCCGCATCGATCCCTTTGAAAATATCCGGCAAAGGCAGAAACATACTGTTCATCACCGAAGGGTTGATGGCGCCACTCTCCAGAATCTGAATAGCTCGGGGGAAGGTGTTCTCGCCGACAAAAGAACCAAACACTTTTAATTCGTTTCGGGTAACTAGATATTGGCTAACCGGCGGCAGGGCCTTTTCATTAACCCCAAACAGCGCGATTTTGCCCTGTTTAGCGGCTAACTCCAGCGCTGCTCCAAATTGATTCCCGACGGCATCCACGACCACCTCAGCATCCCAGCCACCGGTTTCAGCTGGATTTGCCTTAGTTGCGTTTTACCGCCGGCGGTGAGACGAAGCTTGGCTCCCATCCCATCTCGATTACTCTGCCTGCCGGCCAGCCGCACGGTTAGCCAGGGCGTCCCCCGGCTGTTATTGCGAAACAGGGCGGCCGGTTGATTGTAGTTGGTCACGTAAAAATCGACATCACCATCCCGGTCATAATCGCCATAGGCGCCGGCCCGGGTCCAATATTCGCCGGTGATACCCGATAGGGGGAAACATCCGCAAAAAAGGTGCCATCCTGCTGATTGTGAAATAGGACGCTGGGCAATCCGTCCCCTTTGTCCAGCGGGCTGCCGCACAAAAAAAGATCCAGCCAGCCGTCGTTGTCGTAATCCGGGGAGAGGACGCACCAGGTTAGGGGTTCGCGGCCGTCCGGCAGCAGAGCTCGCTCGATCCCGGCCAGGCGGGAAACGTCCTGAAACTGCCCCCGACCGGTGTTGGCCAACAGCCCATTGGGCCCAATATTGGTCAGCGCAAAATCCTGATGCATATCGTTATCAAAATCGCCCACAGCCAGTCCCATGCCATTGAGTGAGACATTGCTGCGTGACCGGGTGGATACATCCCGGAAGCGCCAGCCGTCGTCTGGACCGGGCCCCTCATTAAGCCACATCACATTGGCTCGATGCTGCCCAAAGGTGTTGTCATTGACCCCGTAAAGATCCAAGTCGTCGTCGTCATAATCAGCAAAGCTGGCAGCAAATCCGGCAGCGGACCGCAAGCGCTCTGAAAAAATTGCACCATAAGCAGGGTCTTGACCGCTTATTGGCAGGCATTTCAGCCACTGCACGTCCACCATAATCGGGGTATGACGTTTCGACGAAAGCCATCATGCCGGCTCAAAGGGCCATGCCTCGGGGTTAACCAGATGGGGCGGGCGTTTGCCCCGCAGCACCTGCAGTGCCTGGGAAATTGCGGTTCGCCACAGTCGCTCTTTGCCTGCGCTGGTGGCCGAGGCAATGTGGGGTGTGGCCACCACATCAGCACGGTAATTATCTTATGAATCTTTATTCGTAAACAGTGCCATCCGGCTTCATGGCGCCGCGCAGATGCGCGTTGCGCAGGTTGGCCCCGTCCAGTTTGGCCTCAAACAGATTCGCGCCCTTTAGATGGGCACCCTCCAGGTTCGCATTTTTTAGGTTTGCGTTCTTTAAGACAGCCTGCAGCAGGAGGGCCTCGCTCAAATTTGCACCGCTCAGATCGGTGCCCACCAAGTGAGCCTCGCGTAAATTTGCCTCATATAAATTAGCCCCGGCCAGGTTGGCGTAATTCAGATGACTCGCCCGCAGGTTGGAACTCAGCATGTTAGCCTGGCTTAAGTCGGCATTGTCCAAATATGTCCCATTGAGGATTGTTCCCCTGAGATCAGCCCCGCTGAGATTAGCCCCGGCCAGGTTGGCCCGGCTCAAATTCGCGCCGCTCAAGTTGGCCTGGCTGAGGTTGGCGTCGCGCAGGTCGGCTTCTCTTAAGTCAGCTCCCTTGAGGAAAGCGCCGCTTAAATTACAACCGGCCAACCAGAGCGGTTTAGGCCTGTTGAGCAAATCATAGATTTGCGAAGGTGTCAGATCGGCCATTAACTGTCTCCCTTACGGTGAAATATCTCTTCGCCTTCCTCCAAGGACTCGGCTAAGGCATGATCGACCTCGCTCAGCTTCCCTTCCTCCTGCAGGGCATCCGTCCGGGCAAATTCTTCCAGTTCGTGGCTCAGGGCATCCAGTTCGTCGGCCCCGGACATCATTCTGACCATCTCTTCGCGGCTCAACTCATCTCTGGTGAAGGTGCCGAACGTTCGACCGCGCTTGAGAATAGTAAATCTATCGCCGACTGCATAAGCGTGGTGGGGATTGTGGGTAATAAAGACGACCGCCAGGTTGCGCGATCGGGCCTGGGCAATATAGCGCAGCACCGTACCGGCCTGCTTCACCCCCAGAGCGGCCGTCGGCTCGTCGAGGATCAACGACTTGGCCCCAAAATAGACGGCCCGGGCAATGGCCACCGATTGGCGCTCACCCCCGGAAAGGGTACCCACCGGCTGAGACGTATCGCGAATGTCAATCCCCATCTTGGCCATCTCTTCTTTCGCCACCCGGTTGGCAAACGGGACATCGAAACGTTTCAACGGTCCCCAGCCTTTGGTCGGTTCTGAGCCAAGGAAGAAGTTGCGGGAGATGCTCATCAGCGGAATCATGGCCAAATCCTGATAGACCGTGGCGATCCCCAAATTTAGGGCATCGCGGGGTGAGTCAAAACGAACTTCCTTGCCTTCAACCAGGTATTGGCCTTTACTCTGTTGGTGGACGCCAGATAGGGTCTTGATCAAGGTAGACTTGCCCGCACCGTTGTCGCCCAGCAGGCACATCACTTCGCCGGCATAAACCGACATAGAGACATCTTGCAGGGCAATAACGCTGCCAAAGTATTTTGAGATATTTCGTACTTCAAAGTTAGGCACTCCATTTGCACTCATCGTCTCGCCGCCTCCGCACTGCTTCTGATATAGTTATTGATCAACACCGCTATAATCAGCATGGCCCCCATAAAAACCAGGAACCAGTCGGCGGAAACCCCGGCAAAGACCACCCCCTGGCGGACCATACCGATGATGAGCGCACCCAGCATCGCCCCAATGGCCGAGCCGTAGCCGCCGGTCAATAGGTTACCGCCGACCACCGCCGCAATGATCGCCTGAAACTCAAGTTCCTGGCCGCGCAGGGTATCCATCGATTTTACGGTAATGACCTGGATGATCGCCAGCAACCAGGCGGCGGTCGCGGTGGTCATAAACAGGGCGATCTTTAGCCGGTTGACCGGAACGCCAACCTGGCGCGCCGCCTGGGCGTGGCCCCCCGATCCAAAAATCCAGTTGCCAACACTTGTCCGCAGCAGAACCCAACTGGCAACAATGCCTATAGCCAGCCACCAGAAAATTGAAACCGAAAAATTAGCGCCAAACAGCGGCAGGTCGATGGCAAATATATAGCGCATGATCGGATATCCAGACATATCATCCAGGCTGCCAATTTGGGTTCGGCCGGTAATGACCCGGGTACCACCAATAGTCAAACCACGGATAATGAACAAACTGCCCAGCGTGATGATGAATGAAGGCAGCCCGGTTCTGACCACCATAATCCCATTCAGCCAACCAACGCCCAGGGCTACGACCAGGGCAACAATTGCCCCAAGCCAAAGAGGCGCGCCCAAATTACTGGCCATGATAGCCATAATCGCGCCGGACAGACCAACCATGGAGCCAACCGATAAGTCGAACTCTCCCCCAATCATTAGCAGCGCCACCGGGACGGCAATGATACCCAGGCTAGCGGCGACCTCCAGATAGGTCGCTGTTCCTCTCAAACTAAACCAGGCCTGTGGCGCCACAATGGCAAAGAACACCCAAACAACGATCGCCCCAGCGAGGGCACCCAGCTCCGGCCGTCTGAGAAGGCGAGTCATAAGGCCGGTTTCGACCATGCGTTCGTCAGTCGGTGTAGCTGTTGTTGTAGCCATAATTTCTACTCCTTTGTAGATAGCTATTGTTGGAGTCCAGAATGAATTCTGGACTCCAATTTCATCCTCTCAGTAAAGGGACCGGGGCTTAACCCATACCCCGGCCTCTCAATCAATTAGCGTGTGCCTGCTGAACTCAATTCAATAACTTGAGCTGCCGTGTCTTGAACCACAAAACCGGGACCAGTCATCACCACATCATTAGCGATCGTGTTCAAGTTGGTGTTGAACAGCGTCAGCAAGACAATGGGCAGGTAGCCCTGTAGATACTGCTGCTGGTCAATGGCAAACAGCATATCGCCATCACGAATGGCTTCAAGCACCTCGGGAGAGAGGTCAAAGGTAGCCAATTGGATTTCGCCAAGCAGACCTTCGTCCTGCAAGGCTGCCAAAGCAGGGGCAGCGCCGGTCGGGCCCAAGGCCAGCACACCGTCAATATCGGGGTTCGCCGTCAGCCCGGCCACGATTCGCTGCTGAGCATCGATGGGGTCGGCCAGGTCAACGGCCAAGACCTCAACCGTGCCACCGGTTTCAGCCAAAGCATCGGTAAAGCCCTGGCAGCGCAGGTCAAGGGCCACGTTACCGACCTCTTGGTTAATACAGATGGCCTGCGTTACGCCCGCGGCACCCATACGCTCACCGCCGCCAAAGCCGGCTTCATATTCGGTCTGGCCCACGTGGGTGAGAATGCCCAGCTCTTTGGCAACATCGCTGCCGGAGTTCATCGAGATCACTGGAATACCGGCGTCAACTGCGGCCCTGATTGAATCGCCCAATGCATCGGCATCGGGAATGGATACGACCAGGCCGTCCGGATTAGTAGCAACTGCCGCATCGATCAACTGCGACATCGCCACCATATCAAAAGTTTGTGGGGCCTGGTATTCCACCGTCACGCCCATATCGTCGGCACCTTGTTGCACGCCGTTTGCTACTACCGACCAGAAGGGGTCTGAGGCTTGACCGTGGCTTACAACCACAAGGCGGATGTCAGAGCGGTCGCCCTGGGCCGCCGGAGCAGCCGTTTCGGCTTCGGCTTCTTCGGGTTCCGCTTCAACTTCGGTTTCCACTACAACTTCAGTCGCTTCTTCAACGGGTTCGGCTTCTTCGACTTCAACCGTTTCGACTCGTTCCGGCGTCGCCGTAGCGCCAGCGCACGCACTTAATAATCCCAACAACATAACGCCAAGTAGTACCCAAGCAAGTTTCTTGATATTCATTTACAATTTCCTCCTTTGAATCAAAAACAACCAATTTTGTTTACCAATTTCTATTACCCAACAGCAATATCAAATAGCAAGGTTTTCTTTAGTTATTTAGTCTCACCTCCTCCTGATTAATTTCGTTAAGATCGACCGACCAAATTTCCTTATGTACTGCCTCAAAATGGTCAGCCCTACCGTACAGAGGCTTGTTTTGCCAATCCCAAGCACTCTGACAGATAGCGATTACGAGGCATTGCCGGGCCGCGTTTCCTGTGACAAGTCAAAACTCACCCCATTTTTGCATTACCCTTGTTCAATGAGACATTGTCGAGCTGCTCAGCTTCGCTCATTACACGAAGTTGCCTCAAGTAGAAACAGTCAACTTTAAGGTTTCGTTTCCGGCTCAAAACCAACCTTTAAAGAACGACAACACCTTTAATATAACCGTTCGCTGCATTGAGCATTGTTTCAAATGCGGTTCCAATCTCATCCAACTGGAATCGGTGGGTAATAATTTGGTCCATCGGGAACACCCCCCGGGCCACGCCTTCTAATCCCCGTCGCATATCGTCCATTTCATCCAGCGAAAATGCGGGATGCGGGGTCAGAATGATCGCCCCTTTGGTCGTCCAATTACGCAGGGTATAAGTGCCCGGCTCGCCGTGCCAGCCGGCCAGCACGTAGCGCGCCCGCGTCCGGCGCAGGGTCTTAGCCGCCAGTTCGACCGGTTCGGCCTGACTGGTCACCTCAAAGACCACGTCGGTGCCGCGCCCTTGGGTAATGTTGTTAACCTGCTCCAGAAAATCCGGATCTTTAGCGTTAAGCGTGTGGGTCGCCCCAAACGCTTTGGCCAATTGCAGGCGCTCCGGCCGTACGTCCACGGCGATCAACGAGGCCGGCGCGCGTCCAACCAGGCCCAAGATTAGCAGCAAGCCCATAAAACCGCTGCCCATGACCAGCACGTGATCGCCGAACTCGGGCGGAGCCGCCCGCAAAATGGTCGCGATACATTTGAGCGGCTCGGCCAGGGCCTGTTCCGAGGCCACCTGAGCGGGTACCTTCAGCAGTTGGTGCGGTTTGGCCAGGCCGTAAGTGGCGAAGGCCCGCATGTAAGCAAAAAGCCCGGTCACTCGCTCACCCACCTCAAAACCGGTCACGTGCCGGCCAACGGCCTCGACGACGCCGACCGGTTCGTGTCCCAGGCGCAGCGGCGGGGTACCGATGATGCCTTTATAATGGGCGCCATCATATTGGCACAGCCCACAGTGGGTGATCCGGATCAGCAGCTCATCCTCGGCATGGGTCAGATCTTCCTCATTGATTGCAAACTTTCCGGGTTCGATCAGTTCGGCATAGCGTGAAGTAACCATTGAAGTTTCCTTGTCTTAATCGCAACGACCTGTGAATTAAATCCTTTGCGTTTGCCCATCAACCAGTCACCCTATCGCGCCAAGCCATAAGCTCACGCGTCAAGCTCACTCAGCTTGACCGGTCTATGTTCCCGATATGACTGCCAGGCAGCCAAGCCCATCACCACCGGGATACGTCCGTCGATGCCCGTCACCGGCGGCGGGTTATCCTGCAGAATAGCCTCGACAAAAGCGTTCATCTCGGCCAGGTACGCTTCGGCATAACGCTCCAGAAAAAAGTGGAGCGGTTTGGCCGAATAAACGCCCTGGGCATTACTGAGCACGGCCTGGTGGGGCGTGTTATTTACCACCACAATCCCCCCTTCGGAGCCGAGCAGTTCGACTCGCTGATCGTAGCCGTAAACTGCCCGGCGGCTATTATCAATCGTGCCCAGGGCCCCGGTCTTGTAGCGCAAAGTAATGACAGCCGTGTCAATGTCGCCAGCCCGGCCGATGGCCGGGTCAATTAAAATCCCGCCCATGGCGTATACCTCCTCGACCTCATCATCGATCAGATAACGGGCCATATCAAAATCGTGGATAGTCATATCCAAAAACAATCCGCCCGAAACCTTGATGTAGTCAATGGGCGGAGGGGCGGGGTCGCGGCTAAAAATATGTACGAGGTGCGGTCTCCCGATCTGACCGGCGGCGACCATGTCTCGCACCTGTCGAAAATTAGGGTCGAAACGCCGGTTAAAGCCGACTTGCAGCTTGACTCCGGCGCGCTGGACCGATTCGAGGGCTGTGTCGATGTCGGTCAGGTTAAGCGCAATCGGTTTTTCACAGAGAGTATGCTTACCGGCTTCGGCAGCGTCCCGGATAAATTGGCTGTGGGTATCGGTGCTGGAGCAAATAACAACCGCGTCAATGTCTTTGTTGTCTAAAATAGCCCGATGGTCTTTGTAGGCTACCGGGATTTGGAAATCGGCCGCACATTTTTCTGCCGCTGCCGTCACAACATCCGAAACAGCCAATAGGTTGGCCTGGGTAATACGATGGGCCAAGTTCTCGGCGTGGACTCGCCCGATCCGACCGGCCCCGATCAGACCCACGTTGATGTTAGTCGTCACCTGTGCCCCTTCCTTCCTTAAGTAATTAACCTGAGTTCGGAGTTTCTCCTTAAATGCTCGCAGACGGTCTGCACTTCCTGCGACCGTGGGGAGCCTTTGCCCTGACCGTCGTCACATCACTAGAAACGGCAGTCGGAGCCAAAGGCCCGCTGTGGGCAGACTGCCTCTGAGCATTAATATCGAACTTGGGTTAGCTATCAATTCTGACTCCTAAGAGGTTAAATAGTGCAAGATTCGGTGCGGATTAATCGGTATTGGGAAAAACGGGTTAGTTTCATCCTACACCTTCAATGTCTTGTCCGGCTCAATGTTATGACGTGCCGCCGTAGAGCCACGTAGAACCAACTCACACGTCAAGACTCTGTCTGTGACTTCTTTGCCCTCGAGCAAATCAAGAACCATGTGCATGGCCAATTCGCCTAATGTCGAGCGAAACTGGTGCACTGTCGTCAGTGGGGGCGTTACATAGTCGCAGGCCTCGATATTATCGAACCCGATGACGCTTAAATCTTGGGGCAGGGCCAGGCCCGCTTCGCGGCAGGCTATCAGCAGGCCTATGGCTGTCACATCATTGTAGCAAAAAACAGCCGTGGCGCCGGCTGCTAACAGCCGCTCTAAACTGGCCAGACCGACTTTAAGATCAGTATCGCCGGGCGCGGGAACAACCCAGGCCGGTTCCGGGCTGATGGCGGCCTGCCTAAGCGCGGTTTTATAACCTTGCAAGCGGCGCCGATTCGACCTGGGCCGGTCAGCTACCGCAACATAGCCGATCCGGCGATGGCCAAGGGCGATGAGATGTTCAACGGCCAACTTTGCCCCTTGCAAATCATCAACGGCGACCGAGTGAATATATTCCCCGTCTTCCTGATCGTTAATCAGGACAATCGGCACCTGAATTAGATCTAATTGTGAACTGTACAAACTGCCTACCCGTGAAGAGGTTACGATAATGGCGTCAACCCGGCGACGCTGCAGGGTTTGAACGACTGACAGTTCCTGTTCGGGATCGTTGTGGGAGGTGGTCAGAAAAACGCTATAGCCGGCCTGCTTAGCTACACTTTCGATGCCGTCCACTACGCGTGCAATAAAGGGGTCGGCGATAGTGGTGATGACCACGCCAACGGTTTCTGTTCGTTGGGAGAGTAAGCTTTGGGCCACCGCGCTGGGCGTGTAGCCCATTTGCCGGGCTAACTCTTGAATACGGGCTGTTGTGGCAGGGCTGATGGCAGGGTTCTCATTTAAGGCCCGCGAAACCGTGGTGTGGGAAACACCCGCTGCTTTGGCAATGTCCTTAATGGTAACCGGCAAAAGACTCCCCCACTGGAGCTTGTGAAAATTAATGCACACGTGTGCAACAAATCACAAGTTTACTACATTATGACGAGGCTGTCAATTCTACGGACAGCCGGACTGACAGGGATGCGGGTCAGCCTCGAATCGTTGCCTAAGCCTGAGTCACAAGGCCTCAATCGGCCGTGGACGACTTGTTCTCCATCTGACCAAGGTAGATAAGGGACTCGACATCGTCAAGAGCGTCAGGAGCATAACGCTTTACGACAGCTCTGACCCGCTCCAGCTCATTTTCCGAGGCCAGGCCGAGCATCCGTGACAGATCACCCAAATCTTGGGTCCGAGAAGACTCGAGTTTCATTAAAACAAGATAGGGCAGGTCCAGCACCGGGTAGCCCGCCGGATCCTGACGAAGATTTGCCAATGCTTCGTCAAGCCACGGAAAATCTCCAAAAATGACATCCACCTCCACCCCCTCGGCCGATTGGAGCATGAAGCCGGGTATAGTCAGGCCAGAAATCACCTGGAAGTTGGCACTCTGAAGTCGACTCAAGACCTCATCACCGTCTCGTCGAGAGACCAAGATGTTCAAGTCTTTTGTGGCTCGCTCAGGCATGTAGGCTCGTGTTGCTACGGCCCCGACGATAGCCCAGGGTACATCTTGAAGGATTGGGCGCAAATCGGGCCAGGGATTCATCGCGGTTCTCCTCTGTAAAAATTCGAGTCCACTGCCGGTGCCCGGCTTAATGCGCCGGCGGCACATTTCAATGAAAAATCGCCGACGCTGGGCGGGGGTGATCTTTCCGTCTGGGGCAATAGCTGCGATGGCCGGCGGAATTTTCATTATAGCTGACCTATGCTCAATCCTGAACCATCCCCGCTTGGCCGTGAGTTTGGACCCAAGCGGCCATGCCGCCGCTCAAGCTGGTCAGGCGCTGGCCGGACCACCCTTGTTGCATCAGAAAAGCGCAGGCATCCAAGCTGGTATTGCCGTGCCAGCACTGGAAAACGATGTCTTTATCTTTGGGGAACTCACTCAGCCGGGACGGAATTTCCTGGATAAATACATTGACCGCACCGGGAATGTGGCCCGCTTGATATTCCCACGGCTGGCGCATATCGACGATAAACACGTCATCGCCGTTGTTGATCCGGGCCATCAACGCTGCCGGCGTAATTTCGGTGACCTTAATGGTTTCTTGCGCCGGCGCCGGTTCAGGTTTCGAGGCCGGGGTCGCCGGTGTTGGTTTCATCGTTGCTTGCTTGTCCTGCTTGCGGCCAAATAGCTTATCAAGAATGCCCATCGATTTCCCTCCACATTTTCTCGAGAACTGCTTGCCAATCAGTGATGTTTGTCAGCACAAGCCCGCGTTTAACGTAAACACGATCTTGCCCGGAAGCCAGGCCGTATGTACGTGGATTATACGTCGAAGACCTGATTGATACAACTACCGGTAAGTTAAGTTCTTCTTTTTACTTGGCTTGGCTCTGTGGTATACTCAGTTATCAACGTTGCAGCATGACAGGGTGCAATTTGCAAGATTATGAGTGGTCACGTTAGAGATTTAGCCCGCAACCAACTGAGGCATCCATCGAGCGGCTGGGTGCTCTTATTTTGCCTGCTGGGCTTCGGCCTGCGCGTACAGCAGCTCGATTTCCAACCACTATGGGGAGATGAGGGCTGGAGTTTCTATTTTTCAATGCAGCCGCTCTCGCAGCTCCTGGCGCTCACCGCTGTGGATATTCATCCGCCGCTTTATTACATCCTCCTAAAAGGTTGGCTTACCTTGACCGGCCCAGGTGCCGAAGTGGCCCGTTTCTTCTCTATTATCGCCGGTACCGCGCTGATCCCCACGCTCTACGGGCTGGGCCGCCGTCTTTTTGACGAACACGTCGGCTTGAACGGGGCAGCCGTAGTAACATTCATGCCGTTGGCCATTTATTATGCTCAAGAGGTCCGCATGTATGGCCTGGTCACGCTTCTCGGCGCGATGTCGGTTTATTTTTTTGTGAGGTTGCAGCCGGCAAGCCCCACCGGTGGGCCCATTGCCGGGCAGGCACAAGACCTGCCCCTACGGACTGCCTACGTTTTGACGACAACCGCCGCGCTGTATACCCATTATTTCGCCGCCCTGATTTTATTATTCCAGCTTTTGTATGCCGGGTTCGCCCTCTTTGTTCGGGGACAGAAGAGAAAACAGCTTGGCGGTCGTCCGGCTGGTCCTTGGCAAGATGGGCAGGCCCCAGCTTGGCCTCTACGTCGAGCTATTGAGCGGACCCGCCACGACTATTTTTCAACCCGGACCATCTACAGAGCAGCTGCACCGTTTCTCTATGTTGGCCTGCTCTCCCTACCCTGGGTCATCTACGTTATGCCGCGCCTGGCGAGCTACGTCGGAAATAAGCGTGATGTGGAAGGATACTTGCCCCTAAATTTTTTCGGCTTTTTCGGAGACCACTTTGTTGCCTTCAGTATAGGACATCTTAGCTCCGATTGGCAGCCGTATGCCTGGTTGGTACTGCCGTATATCATCGTGGCTTCCGTCGGATTTTTGGCAGCCCTCTCTTACGTTAATGAGCGGCGAGAGGGCCAGGCTGCCCACACTGCCGGCACGCGCAGCCGCGCCCCGAATTCGCCTGAAGGAATACAGCCTGGAATCGCGGCTAAGCCTAAGGCCTATGTCCAGCTGTACCTGTATCTGTTTGTGCCCTTGTTGGCCGGTTATTTTATCAACCAAATTTTTCCGTTCAATCCGACTTATTTCGAACGAACCCTCTTACTGGCTGCTCCGGCTTATTGGTTATTTCTAGCCGTCGGACTCACGTGGCTGTGGCGGCGACATCATCTACTGCTCGGTACGGCAGCGCTGGCATTGCTGGCCATTACCGGGTTAAGCCTGCTCCATTTTTTTACCGTTCCACGTTATCCCCACGAAGATTACCGCCCGCTGCTAAAATATATTGCCGCGCGGGCCGCGCCAGAGGACACAATCTTGGCCAGCTACGAATGGCAGCTAGGCTTCTACCAGGCTTACCTGCCGGAACCGCACCCCAATTTATTTGCCGTACCGGGCTGGGGCGCAAGTTGGGCCGGCTCGACCGGTCGTCCCCAGCTTGTCCACGATTTGACGGGTATTTTCGGTCGCTCGCCGCGCCTGTGGTTTCCGGCGCACCAGAGCTTGGGGCACATGTGGGAGGATCAGGCCGAAGCCGCGATCGCTGATTTGGGTTACCCGGCACTGTTGGCTTGGTACAGCCCCCAAACCAAACTGACCCTGGCCGGTTCGCTCCAAAGCCCGCTTATCAATGGGCCGGCAGCAAATTTCGAGGATCGTTTACAGCTCTTACAAGCTCAGGTAGGTAACGGCAAATTCGAGGCGGGCCGAGGTATCGTGCCTATCGGGCTCATTTGGCAAAAAATCAGAAGCCTGGGCAGTGAACACCGGGTCAGCCTGAGACTGGCGGACAATTCAGGCAGAACCTGGGCCACACGCGACAGCGATCCTCAGGCCGGGCATACATTTTTTACGGACTTAGCTGTGGGCGAGACGCTCGCCGACCGGCACGGGCTGCTAATTCCGGCCGGCACGCCACCAGGTACGTATCGTTTGTTCTTAAGCGTGCGTCAGGTTGATGACGCCCATCCGCTTGATTTACGCGATGCCAACGGGCAGCCTGTTGGAGCGGAATTACTCCTAACAGAAATCGAGGTCATTGACCCTATTCTGCCGGTCGACCCGGCGGCTTTGCCGGTTCAGTTTGCTTCAGCAGCCAATTTTGGCCGAGAGGCCCGGCTGGCCGGCTACAGTATCGGGCCCGGCCCCTTTAAGGCCGGACAGCCGCTTCCCTTAAACCTGTTTTGGCAGTCACTGGCTAATGAACTCGATCAGCTAACCGTCGCAGTTCAACTGCAAGATGAGACCGGGCAGCCGCTGGTCGCTTACCAACAGGCCCCTATTCGGCCTACGATAACCTGGGACCAGGCCACCCTACTGCGCGACCCGCACGAGATTCTGTTACCGCCTACGCTGCCCTCGGGCGACTATCGCTTGGTGCTGCAGCTTCTGAGGCGGGACCAAAGTCCGCTCACGGTCAACGGTGCGACTCAACTTGCCCTTACCACGGTAACAACGATCGAGCGGCCCCACAACTTTGAGGCACCCGCTCCCCAAATTGAGCTAACAGTTAACTTCGGGGGTATGGCTCGCCTCGTCGGTATCGATCTGCCCGCGACGCGGGTAAAAGCAGGCGAACCGCTGACCCTGACCTTATATTGGCAGGGGCTGGCTCCGTCTGATAAGAATTGGAAAGTGTTTGTCCATTTGGTTGACGAGTCGGGACGAATTATCAGCCAGCAGGATCAAGTTCCCGGTGGAGGCCAATATCCCACGACCAGTTGGCTGCCAAATGAATACATCGCCGACCCTTACCGACTGCCGATTCCGGCCGACGTTGTTGAAGGTGAGCAAGTATATGAGTTACGTATCGGGCTATATGATGCAAACGACTTTAGCCGGTTACCGGTAACGCGGGCGGACAGGATAGTAGGCGATCATTTTGTCTTAGACCATTGGCGGATTTCGGTAGACTCTGGAGAATCGACCTTCAGACAATAGATTTAGGACGGAAAAATGGACCGAATCAATGAAACGTGGCTGGAGGAACTGCGTGACGGCCACCCCGAACAAAACACAGCCTTGGCGGATCTACGCCGCTATTTAAGGCGAGGCGTATTAGCGTATTTACGAACTCGCAGCGATTTGAGCTACCTGGCCGAACCTGAGCTGGAGCAGATGAGTGAGGATTTCAGCCAGGACGCCCTGCTAAAAATTAAAGACAACCTGGATACTTTTCAAGGTAAAAGTAAATTTACCACCTGGGCCACTAAAATCGCGGCTAACCACACCATTAGCGAATTACGTCGGGCCCGGTGGCGCGATCTCTCTCTGGACATCATTACCGAAGCTGGAACCGCTCTCCAGGAAATTTTGGCCGTCCAAACCTTGCCTGGCAGCAATCCCGATACCCAAAGCGAACGGCAGCACGTATGGCAGGTTTTAACCGAAGTAATCAACAACGAGCTAACCGAACGCCAACGCCAAGTGTTAGTGGCCGTCCGCATTGAGAATATGCCGGTTGCCAAAGCCGCTGAACTGCTTGAGACGAATGCGAACAATGTTTACAAACTGCTGCACGACGCCCGCCAAAAGCTAAAGCGAAGTTTGGAAGCCCTAGGCTTAGATGCTCAGTATATCTTGAAGTTGTTTAGTGAAGATGGGTAAGATTGGAACATACCGTTCGTCTAAGAACCACATGAGTTACGGAGCATAGACAATGACCAAACCAATATGGAAATCTTTAATAAGTCTGGTCATAGACCCTGAAGTATCGGGCCTAACCTGTCAAGAATGTTACAGCTTGATGGACCAGTATACCGACCTACTCGAAGCGGGGATGCCACCGTCTGAAGTTATGCTCTTAGTTAAGAGACATTTAAGCCATTGCCCTGAATGCGACGAAATATTTCAAACCTTATTGGTAATGGTTCAAGAAGCGGATCATAATCAACAATCAGCCCCGCTTTGAGTCTTCGCTAAGGCCGCAGAGGTTTTACCGATTTCTGCGGTTCAGCCAAATTTCCGGCTTCTATCTATCTGTCTATCTTTCCCCACGTCCCGCATAATCCAACCACGGTGTTGGCAGTTTTGGCGAACGAGTGCTGTCGCGACAGACCTCACACACCGCTATCCGCCATTTAGGCCGGCCTCGTCCCATACATTCGCGGCTGGTCAGGTCGCTCAACCCCGGCTCTTGACCATTCCCCCCACAATGACGACATTACATAATATGAATTGACACGACCTCCCGCCTCAGTGTATTATTAAGGATACAGGCGCAGTACATCGTAACGTGGCCCAGGGTTGAAGTTTTACCGATTAATTTGGTATAATCAACGGTGTTGATTCTTATTTTTGCCGAGTTCATTTTTGCCAAGATGAACAGCGGTGGCGTGTGCTGTAGCTACATTTTCCTACTCAAGCTCTGTGTAAAAGCTGCTATACTATTAACAGCGGCGAAATCTACAGTAAATCTAATGGCTGTCAACACGGTCCATAGCTAATGAGTTTTGAGCAGAAAACGACAATTTGGGGACGCTGGATGCAGCGTCGTTACATGATCAAAAATGAAAATCAAAATTCATGCGATTTAGTGAATAACCTCAGACTAAAAGCTAAATATCCGTGTAGGAGTTAATCGATGGGCCAAATTAGCCAGGTTGTACCTTTCAGGCCGTCAAAAGCGATCAGCCATTGGCTCTCATTGACCTTTATTTTAATACCTGGCGGTATTTTGATCGCCCTAATTTTTGCGACCCTGGCCTTCCAGGTCATGTTCCTAAACCGAATCTATCCTGGCATCTCGATTATTGGCATCGACGTCGGAGGCATGACCCAACCTGAAGCAATGGCGGCTATCGACGCACGGGTACCAGACTATCTGTCTCGCTCGATAACGATTGAAGCGGGTGAACAAGCTTGGACCTACACGGGACGAGAATTAGGCATACGGCTGGACGTGGCAATCCTGGCCAACAAGGCTTATGCGGTCGGCCGCCAGGGAAATTTTATCTCAGATTTGCTTACGCAGTTGGGCCTATTAAACAGTCCGCACGAGGTTGAGCCACTGCTTTGGTATGACACCGGTCCCGGCAACCACGTTCTACAGGAGTTGGCTCACCAAATCAACCGGCCGCCTCGCGATGCCCAGTTCATTATTCAGCCCGATGCTCGGATCGAGGTAATTTCCTCGCAGCGCGGGCGACGACTTCATCTTGATGCAACGCGCGCTAGGATCGAATCAGGCCTATTTAATAACCGCCAAGAGCCTGTGCAAGCGGTCGTGCAAGAGATCATCCCGGCCATCCCTGATGTCGAGGTCGCTCGCCAGCAGGCCGAAGCGCTGTTAAGTGCACCCATAATGTTCAGCGCAAAAATGGACGCAGACACCAAGCTGTGGCAGCTAAGGCCGCAGACGACGGTTGGTTTAATTGACGTCGTAAAAAAAGTGAGCAGCGTTGGCGAAACCCGGATTGAGGTTGAGCTTGTTGCGGATAAGTTCACCCCCTTTCTAGAGAAAATGGCCGAAGGTATCCAACAGGAGCCGATTGATGCCCGGCTTGAGTTTGATGATGAGGCCGGAGAACTGGTAGTGCTGCAGCCGAGCCAGAATGGGTACGCCTTAGATATCGAAAGAGCTTATCAACAATTGCCAAACCTGCTGATACACCCGGCTGACGTAGTCGTGCTGCCGGTGACCGTTACGCGACCGGCAATAGCTAGCGACGATCCCGGCAGCCTGGGAATTACAGAACTGGTGAGCGAGTCGACCTCCTACTTTCAAGGATCGTCGGTCGGCAGAAAAAATAATATTGCTTTGGCCGCTGAAAAGTTTCACGGCGTGGTGATACCACCCGGCCAAATTTTTTCTTTCAATGAGCATCTGGGGGAAGTAACCAGGGAAAATGGTTTTGACGAGTCGCTGATTATTTTCGGTAATCGAACGACGGTCGGCATCGGTGGCGGTGTCTGCCAGGTTAGCAC
>JBFGLD010000004.1:0-22973 GCA_041576335.1 Anaerolineae bacterium
AGAAGGGACAGGCTGGCTAATTTAGCCATACCTGACCAGTTGTGTTATTTTGGGTTAAATCCCCTAGCAAAAAAGCACGCTGGAAGGGAGGGTGCAATAAAAAGATCAAGTAAACGGAGAAGTCTTTACAAAAGACTCAATATCAGGTATAATTACTCTCGTTTTCAGCGAGGCCCTACCAGGTCTCTATTTTTTTTAGACTTTAACGCAATACAAGCGATAAATATATTCTGACTTATTGCTGAAAGCCAAAAGAATGGGCTTGATATGTTATGTGAAGTCCTAATTACTTTGCTTAAGGTATATCACCACCGTTAAGCATTGGGTTTTCACAATAGTGTAGAAGAGTGAGGTTTTTTATGCCAGAAGAAAAAACGGTCTATTTAACCCGAGAGGGTAAAAAGAAGTTAGAAGAGGAACTTGATTTCCTCATCAATGTTCGTCGTAAGGAAATTGCGGCGCAGATCAAAGCGGCCAAAGAAGAGGGCGATCTCAGCGAAAATTCGGCTTACGATGAAGCCAAGTTGGCGCAAGGCTTTCTTGAGGGTCGGGTCCAAACCATTGAAGTACAGTTACGCAATGCAGTTATCATCGAAAAAAACGGCAATTCCGATAAGGTAAGTATCGGCAGTACTGTAACTGTGGAAGAAGATGGTTTTGGCCAAGAAACCTACGAAATTGTTGGCTCGGCCGAAGCTGATCCGCTGGAAGGCAGAATCTCTAACGAGTCTCCTATCGGTCGGGCTATGCTGGGCGCCAAAGTTGGGGACAAGTTACGAGCTGAAACCCCCAGTGGCGAGATTACCTTCAAGGTGATTAAGATAGATTAGCTTGCGCCAATCGTCATCACCAGGCATAATATAAGCGGAGTCGCCTAAGGCTCCGCTTTTATTTTGTATTTTTGGAGAAATATCCATGGAACCGGACCTAACCTACTTCAAAAACTTGGGTGAGCAGGTAGCGCAGCGCCTTAGCAAGCTTGCCAATTTCGCCCGTCGCAACCAATCCCCCTATCCCCCTCGTGTCCTTCGTAACCATACCACTGCGGAAGCGATCAGTTTATATGAAAATGTGACAAAGGAACGATCGGATGACGCCGGCGATACGCCCGAAGTTAGAGTGGAAGTCGCCGGTCGACTCGTGTCCATTCGAGTCATGGGGAAGAGTGCTTTTGCCCATATCGAAGATGGGACCGGACGGCTCCAACTCTATTTTAGAAAAGAAGATTTAGGGGATGAAAATTACGATATCTTCAAGAAGGATTTTGACCTGGGGGACTTTATCGCCGCCCAGGGCTACCTTTTCCGTACCAGAACCGGTGAAGTTAGCGTTCATGTTACGAATTACCAGCTGGCTGCCAAGGCTCTTCATCCGCTGCCGGAAAAATGGCACGGGTTAAGAGATGTTGAGACCCGCTACCGGCAGCGATACCTCGATTTGGTCGCTAATCCTGACGTGCGTGATATTTTTACGAAGCGCAGCAAAATTATCACGGCCATGCGTAAGTTCTTGGATGGTGAAGGCTTTTTGGAGGTGGAGACGCCGGCCTTGCAGGTGATGTATGGGGGGGCAATGGCGCGTCCTTTCATTACGCACCACAATGCATTGGATATGGATCTGTATCTGCGTATCTCCGATGAATTATACCTTAAGCGGTTAATCGTAGGCGGTTTTGAAAAAGTTTATGAAATCTGTAAAGATTTTCGAAATGAAGGCATTAGTACCAAGCACAACCCCGAATTTACCATGATGGAGTGCTATTGGGCCTATGCCGATTATCAAGACATTATGCGCTTAACGGAAAACATGGTTGCCTACATCGCGCAAGAAGTCGTCGGCACTACTCGAATTACATACAATGGTCAAGAGGTTGATCTGACTCCACCCTGGAAACGTTTCAACCTGGCTGAGCGCATTAGAGAACTCGTCGAAATCGACATCTTCGAAACTTACGGCGATGTCAAGGCTCTGTGGAGTGAATGCCAACGTCTCAAGCTGGATGTGTCGCCCCAGCCTACCTGGGGCAAACTCGTCGACGAGTTGTTGGGAGAATATGTAGAACCAACGATCGCTGATCCTGCCTTTATCCACACCTTTCCCCTGGATATCTCACCGCTGGCTAAACAGAGTCCGGAGGATTCGCGTGTGGTGGAGCGATTTGAGGCCTTCGTGGCCGGAATGGAAATTGGCAATGCTTACTCCGAACTTAACGACCCGGTTATCCAACGCCAGCGTTTCCTGGAGCAGCAGCTAGGCAGTGATGCAGGCGACGTGGAGGCCCACATGATGGACGAAGACTACGTCATGGCCCTAATGCAGGGCATGCCGCCCACGGGCGGCCTGGGCATCGGTGTTGACCGCGTGGTGATGCTGCTAACCAACCAGCAGTCAATCCGCGAGGTTATTTTGTTCCCGCATATGCGGGCACGCGATTAGAACAGAACGAATGAGCATAATTCTACCCGCCGCGTCTCACACAGCTATCAGAAAAGCCTGCCACCTGCTGCGCGAAGGGGAAGTCGTGGCCTTTCCCACCGACACGATTTATGGTGTTGGGGCCAATGCTTTTGAGCGGTACGCCGTTCGCCAAATTTTTGCTGTAAAAGAGCGTCCCCTTAAGCGGGGCTTGCCGGTATTTATCTATCAAATTGATGATCTTAACTTGGTTGCGAAACGTATTCCCAATAATGCCTGGCTCTTGCTGCAGAAGTTTTGGCCCGGTGCCCTAACAGTTATTTTTGAAAAAAACGCCGCACTGCCCGAAGATGTAACCGGCGGGCAAAATACGGTCGCTGTTAGAATTCCGGACCATCCGGTTAGCCTGGAATTGGTCATCAAGACAGGGCATCCGTTGGCCGTCACCAGCGCCAATCTCTCCGGCTATCCAACGCCAGCTACGGCTCAGGGCGTGGCCGAACAGTTAGGAGACCGCCTGCCGCTGATTTTAGACGGTGGTCCAAGCCCGGCGATGCAGCCGTCTACTATCATCGATCTGAGCGTGACGCCTCCCCGTCTACTTCGCCGAGGGTCGCTCAATGTGACCGAACTCACGGTATTTCTGCCGGATTTACAGGAAGATGAAGATACGCGTTACAAGCCAACTTAGGTCGCAGAACACGTCAGACAAATCGGGCCGGTGCATATGGTTCGAGACGGCTCACGTCTTTCTGAACAATCTACGTTTCTTTATTTTTGTTCGGGCAATACGTAATTGAGTGAGCCTTTAGAGTGAAAGTCGAAACTAACCCCACATCCTTCTCGTTGCGATCCGCTGTCCGCCCCTCCCCTTTATTGACCATCGGCATTGATGCCAGTCGAGCCGCGCGCGCCCACCGGACCGGTACCGAAACATACTCGTTGGAGTTGATCAAAGCTCTGACGCCCCTGCTCTCATCGCGTCACCGATTGTATCTCTACACACCCCATCCTCCCCAACACGCCGATTGGCCGGAGTCGCCCTACGTTGAAACGAGAGTCATTCCCTGGCCCCGCCTCTGGACACACCTGCGCCTGGCAGCGGAATTGCGGCAGCATCCTCCTGGTGTGCTCTTTGTTCCTGCTCACGTGGTGCCGTTTCACTGCCCGGTACCCGCGGTCGTTACGGTCCACGATTTGGGTTACCGCTACTATCCCAAAACCCATCCGACTTTCGACCGGTGGTATCTCGATTGGACCACTCGACGTCATACGCAGGTTGCCCGGCATATTGTGGCCGACTCGCTTGCTACCAAGCAGGATCTGATCGATTTTTATGGGGCTAATCCGCATCGTATCAGTGTTGTCTATCTGGGGCGAGACGAAAGTTTGGCTCCCCTGACCGATCTCCAAAGAATTGCCCAAATCAAGGCCCGTTATAACATTAGCGGTGACTATTTGCTCTATCTGGGCACGCTCCATCCTCGAAAAAATCTGGTGCGCTTGATCGATGCCTTTCATCAAGCCACTGAGTCGCTTCAAAAGCGAGAATTAAAGCTAGTCATTGCGGGGAAGCAAGGCTGGTTGTATAATCCGATTCTTCAGAAGGTGCGGCAATTGAATCTAACCGGGCAGGTTATTTTTCCGGGCTATGTGGCTGAGGAGGATAAGCCAGGTCTCCTATCAGGTGCGTTAGCATACGTTTTCCCCTCGCTGTACGAGGGCTTTGGCCTGCCGGTGCTGGAGGCGATGGCCTGCCGGGTGCCGGTACTAACCAGCAACTGCTCATCCCTACCGGAAGTAGCCGGCCAGGCAGCCGTACTGATCGACCCCCATCGCACGGACGAGATTGCCGCCGGCCTTATCAGACTCATTGACGATCCCGAGTTGCGCCATCAACTTGTAGAACAGGGCCACCGGCATGTCAAAACATTCTCCTGGCAAGAGGCAGCTTCTCAGGTTTTGCAGATCTTGGAGAAAGTTGGCTTAAACAATTAGGATTATTGAGTATATTGGAGAGCGGTTGACTTGGCGCTCAGAACAAGAAATGGTTAATGGGATGTACGTCCTGCAGCGTAATAATCGATGATGCTGCCAATTCCAGCTACCGCAACGATTCTCAAGGTTAAAGTGCATGCGCTTACGAACACACAAATTCTGGATTTGATTGAGGCGTTTATTGCCAGCGGTAAGCCCCACCAGCTCGTCACGGTTAATCCGGAGTTTGTTATTGCCGCCCAACACGATCTGGAATTTCGGCGGATCATTAACAACGCTGCTTTGGCTTTACCGGATGGAATTGGTCTGCTCAAAGCGGCCCGTTTCTTAAAAACCACGCCGCTGCCGGAACGGGTGCCCGGCTCTGACCTGGTAGTGCGCTTGGCCGAATTGTCCGATCGCAAGGGCTACCGGATCTATTTTCTCGGCGCCTGGCAGGGCGTGGCAAAAAAGGCAATTGACACCCTAAAAGTACAGTATCCGAACTTACGTGTTGCCGGCTGGTACGCCGGCTCACCCAGCCTCGAAGAAAATGAGGCCATTGTTCAGCAAATTCTGACCCGCAAACCGGATATCCTACTGGTGGCTTACGGGGCGCCCAAACAGGATAAGTGGATTGCCCGCAATTTTGACCGGCTGCAAGTTCCTGTCTGTATCGGCGTCGGCGGATCGTTCGATTTTATTGCCGGTTCGGCCAGGCGCGCTCCACGTTGGATGCGGCGCCTGGGATTAGAATGGCTGCACCGCTTAATCATGCAGCCCTGGCGTTGGCGACGTGTCTGGAATGCCGTGGTGCGCTTTAGCTGGTTAGTGTTCTGGAGTAGAGTGACCGGCAATTGAATATTATGTTGATATGCTGGGCGAGTTGGGGTTGAGGCTTCAGCCGGTAAATTTTATATGGCTGGGCTTCGCCGGCTGTAGCCTCGACTCAGCGATCCCGGCCCGGGTTTTAGTAAAGTAACAATGGGAGGCGAATTGTGGAGTTTCCTACCTTGACCGACATCCGCACCGCGCGGGAAAAACTCAACGGCCTGGTACTCGAAACACCTGTCTGGCACTGGCGCAATCGAGAAATTACGGATGTGGTTGGCTCGGATACAAAAGTCTTTCTCAAGCTTGAACTTTTCCAGCACACCGGCACCTTTAAGCCACGCGGTGCCCTGGTGACAATGCTTAGCCTGGCGCCGGAGACGTTGGCTTGCGGCGTAACGGCTGTGAGTGCCGGTAATCACGCGATTGCCGTCAGCTACGCCGCGCGGTTGTTACGTTCAACGGCCAAAGTCGTCATGCCCAAGAAGGCCAGTCCGGCTCGGATCGCAATCTGTAGAGCGTACGGTGCCGCCGTTGAGTTGGTTGATGATGTCCATCACGCCTTTGAACGAGTGCGTGAAATCGAGGCGGAAGAAGGCCGTTTTTTCGTTCATCCCTTTGAAGGAGCGCTGGTGGCTCAGGGTACAGCCACTGTGGGGCTGGAATTGTGCCACCAGGTGTCCGATCTTGATGCCGTTATCGTACCCATCGGCGGTGGAGGGTTGTGTGCGGGGGTTGCGATGGCCGTAAAACTCAGTCAACCGCGCTGCCAGGTATTTGGCGTAGAGCCGGAAGGTGCAGACACGATGCATCGCAGCTTTGCCGCAGGTAAACCCGCGGTCATTGACAAAGTGCGCACGATTGCCGATAGCCTGGGTGCGCCCTTTGCTGCGCCGTATAGCTTTGCCCTCTGTAAAAAATATGTAGATGACCTCGTCAAAGTAAGTGATGAGCAACTCTGCCGGGCCATGGCGTTACTTTTCCGGGGAATGAAGTTGGCGGTAGAGCCTGCCGGAGCAGCTGCTACGGCCGCGCTTTGTGAACCGCTACGAGAAAAGCTGCGTGGGAAACGGGTGGGTATAATCGTGTGCGGCGCCAATATCGACATCGCGACCTTTGCTGCCTATGTTGGTCAGGTAAAAAGACCAACAAAATTCTAATACGAATCTAATAGTATCTTTCGCAAAGTCAGGTATAATAGATATAAACATCATTTTCAAACACGGCAAGTTGGATCATCATTGTGCTGAACGAGTTGCGTCGAATATTGAACTTAAATGTAACGACTGATCCGGCATATTAACCATAACACTGTACGTTCTAGCTGGAACAATAATGGTGTTACACATTTGTGGATTAAAAGAAGCGAACTGAGGCAAGCTTATAATGATGCGTTTTGATAAATTTACCGAACGTGCCCAGGATGCCGCGATGCGGGCCTATGAAATTTTACAGCGGTATCAACATTCTCAAGCTGATACCGAGCATCTTTTCTTAGCACTTCTGGAGCAACCTAATGGGCTCGTTTTGGAAATACTGGAAAAACTCGACGTTGACCCGGACATGCTGGTTGATCGACTTGATCGAATTTTGTCCGCCACTCCAAAAGTAAGCGGAGGAGTCAACATGGCGGTTGGCCAAGTTTACATCACTCCCCGGCTAAAACGAGTTCTGGATAATGCCCAAGAAGAAGCCACAACGATGCAGGACCAGTATATCTCCACCGAACACCTCTTTTTGGCTGTGTGCAGCGAACGTGGAACGCCCAGCGCTCGGCTTCTGCAAGAGATTGGGGTTACTAAAGCTCGCGTAATGGACGCGATTGAGGAAGTGCGGGGCGGTCAAAAAGTCACCAGTCCCCAGGCCGAAACACGGTATCGCACCCTGGAAAAGTATAGTCGGGACCTGACCGCGATGGCGACGCAAGGCAAACTTGACCCGGTCATCGGCCGTGATAAAGAAATTCTACGTCTCATTCAGGTATTATCTCGGCGTACAAAGAATAATCCGGTCCTAATCGGAGAGGCGGGTGTAGGCAAAACGGCCATCGTCGAGGGCTTGGCTCAGAAGATTGTCGACGATGACGTTCCGGAAATATTGATGGGTAAGCGGGTTGTCAGTCTGGACTTGGGTGCGATGATTGCCGGTTCTCGCTTCAGGGGTGAATTTGAAGAGCGGCTAAAGAACGCCCTCGAAGAAATTCAACGGGCGGGTGGGGAAATCATCCTCTTTATCGACGAACTGCATACAGTCGTGGGCGCAGGTGCAGCCCAGGGGGCGGTTGATGCCAGCAATATGATGAAGCCCCCCTTGGCCCGCGGCGAACTACGCTGTGTCGGGGCAACTACGCTCGACGAATTCAGGAAATACATTGAGAAAGACCCGGCTCTCGAACGGCGCTTTGCTCCGGTATTTGTCGAAGAGCCAACCGTCGAAGAGACTATCGACATGCTGCGCGGTCTCAAACATCGCTACGAGGCTCACCACAATATTAGCTACACCGATGAAGCGCTGCGTGCAGCCGCACGTCTCTCGCATCGCTACGTGTCCGACCGCCACTTGCCAGATAAAGCCATTGATGTTATCGATGAGGCCGCCAGTAAATTGCGCGTCGCCATTTACTCCATGCCGGATGACCTTAAAAATAAAAAGAAAGAGTTGACCAAGCTGCAAAATGAAGAGGTGGAAGCCGGGCAGCAGCAGGACTGGGAGCATGCTGCGCAGATAAAAGCTCAGCGGCTGCGCCTTGAAGAGGAATTTAAAAAAGAGCGTGACACCTGGCGACAAGAAAAAAACCTGGATGAAGTAGTTGACGTCAAGGACATTGCCGAGATTGTTTCCAACTGGACAGGCATTCCCTTGCACGACATGCTTCAAACTGAAGCCGAAAAGTTACTGGGCATGGAAGAGGCGCTGCACAAACGGGTCATCGGTCAGGATGAAGCAATCGCCGCCATAAGCGATGCCATCCGCCGGGCTCGCTCTGGCTTGAAGGATCCGCGGCGACCGACGGGCAGCTTTCTATTTTTGGGCAGCTCCGGCGTGGGCAAAACCGAGTTGGCAAAAACGTTGGCCTGGTTCCTGTTTGATGATGAAGATGCCCTGCTGCGGATTGATATGAGTGAGTACCGTGAGGCGCACACCACTAGCCGTCTCTTTGGTGCACCGCCGGGCTATGTGGGCTACGACGAAGGTGGTCAACTTACCGAAGCGGTTCGCCGTCGTCCCTATCAAGTGGTTCTTTTCGACGAAATTGAAAAGGCGCACCCCGATGTCTGGAATGCGCTCCTGCAAATTTTAGAAGAAGGACGTTTGACCGATGGTCATGGCCATCACGTTGATTTTACAAACACCGTCGTGATTATGACCAGCAACCTGGGGACCGCGTTTGGGGCCAAGGGAGGAACCTTGGGCTTCCGCCAACATGGTGACCAAGGTACGTTCGATGATGGGCAGCTCAAGGGTGATATTCAAGATGCGCTGCGTAAACATTTCCGACCTGAGTTCCTGAACCGGATTGACGAAATCATAATCTTCCATACGTTGACTAAAGAGCAAGTGATTAAGATTGTCGATTTGCAGATGAGGGAAATTGCCGAACGCTTGGGCGATCACGGCATCACCATCGAGTTAACCGATGCAGCGCGTACTTGGGTAGCGGAGCAAGGTTACGACCCGGCCTTTGGCGCGCGTCCATTACGGCGTACCTTGCAAAAGCAGGTCGAGTCGCCGTTATCCGTTAAGTTACTGCGTGGTGAATTTCAAGCTGGAGATGCTATTATTGTCGATAACAATGAAGACGAGGGGCTCATCTTTATCAAGAAAGAAGAGCTCGTAGTTGAAATGCCTTCGAACAGCGTTGAAGTTGAAGAATAGCAAATTCCGGGTCTGACTTCAAGGGCCAGAGCATCACCTGCTCTGGCCTTTTTACTTCATTCAGGCTAACAAAATGAGGAGGTTTAGCCTGAGGCCAGCTTAGAGCCAGCTATACGGTTTTGGAATTTATTAGAAACACGGAACAAAGGAAGACAACAATCATCAAAAAGATGCCGACGACCAATCCCATAAATCACCTCTGTTTATTCATTAGTAATAATAGCCTGGACATAATCTGATACCAGGATTTTTATTGATTAATACGCATCATCCCAGGCGGGGCAAAGATGGTTAGAACCGGCCTTGATTTACTTCACTAACGGCCGGTTACATTTGTCCGACTTGATGATAACGATTTTGGATACGCTGTTGGTAAAATCGAGATGTGGCTGACCGTTTGACCACAATTGGCCACGTGATGCTGCCCGGCACCTATACAGCCACGAGAATTAACTGACTGAAGGTAAATATCTATGGACACATGCTAGCAGAGGTTAGTGCCCATGTATATCGCGATCTTATTTAAGTTGTGTTGGGTTATATAGAAAGAGTGTTATCCTCGCGCTCCCGGCCGGATCTACCTTGAACCGTCTATATTGGATTTCTTGGTGTGGATGAGACGTGATTCGCCAATAGTCCCGTGAAAGGTGCTCTGGCGATGTTTCGCAGACAAAATAAACCAGGTGATCGGTACGTTTGGATATTAAGTTTTGGCGCTAGTTGCACGTAATCCACGGACTATTAAGGGCCGGACACGCGAAATTTGGAGGTAAAAAGCAGTCGTGCAGAAACTAAGAAATGCAGCAAGGTTTAGATTCAGACGCATCGTACTTACCGGCGCGGGATCAGGAATTGGCCAAGCGCTACTCGAACTGCTGGCAGCGTATTCCGTGCAGATTATTGCGGTAGACGTCGATGCTGAAGCTTTGGAGATGGTAGTGGGAGCGCTGCGGTCAGCCAGGGCAGAAATTACGGCCTTGACCGCAGACATTGCCCGCTCGGAAAATATCGATGATCTTTTCCGCCAGGCCTTGCGGATAATGGGCGGGATCGATCTGTTTATTGCTAATGCCGGCTTTGCTTATTACGAACAGATCGCAGAGCCCGACTGGCAGCGAATTGAGCAGATTTACCGGGTCAATGTTTTCTCGCCGATCTACGCCGCTGCAAAAATGAAGACAATCAACAGTAATCGACCCTTCAAAGTGGTAATTACCGCGTCTGCGATGGCCCATCTGGCCCTGCCGGGCTATGCCATCTATGCCAGCACGAAGGCCGCCCTTCACCGCTTTGCTGAGGGATACCGCTTTGAACTTGACGACCCGAGTACCCTGACCTTGGTCTACCCCATCGCCACTCACACAAATTTCTTCAATGCCGCCGCAAGTCGTCGCATACCAATGCCCTGGCCCACTCAATCCGCACAGAAGGTAGCGCGGACGATCATTGCCGGGATTGAGCACGATCAGATTTCTGTTTACCCGTCCCGCCTCTTTGCCCTATTCTTAATCCTGGAACGCTTCATCCCGTTTCTTCGCAGCTTGATCCAGGCCAGGGAGCAGTGGCAATTCGGACGGTGGATCGCAACCGGCAAAAATGACTCGACATGAGCCTACTTGTCTTCTTGTAATTACCCGTGAGTTGTGGAGAACGGGCGCATGACCAACCGAAATTCGTAAAAGCGTAAGCCAATCAGTTGTCCTTTTGGATCCTTTCCAAACTGGCGGCCAGGCCAGAGGCCGACGCCTTGCGCTTGGATTTCACTTTCTCCTTGAATTTAGAACCATCAGGCATAATGGCGTTCGCTAAATTTTTTATCTGACTGAGTTGCAGCTCAGTTATTTTGGCCCCCTTCAGATTGGCTTCTCTCAAATCAGCCCGGCTCAAATTAGCCCGACTCAGATCAACCTCCTGTAAATTCGCCCCCTGTAGGTTAGCCCCACTGAAGTTAACTCGATCCAAGTGAGCTATTGTTAACACGACCCCACTTAAATCGGCCTGGCTTAGATCAGCACCGGCCAACCGAGTATTTTTTAGGTTGACCCCCCTTAAAACTGCTTCTACCAAATTGGCCCGGCTCAAGTCGGCTTCAGTTAAGTCGGCCTCCTGCAAATTAGCCTGACTCAAATTAGCCTCCTGCAAATTAGCTCCTTGCAGCTTGGCCTGGGTCAGGTCGGCCAGGCTCAGATTGGCTCGGTGCAGGTTTGTCTCACGTAAATCGGCGTGGGTAAAATGGGCTGCCTGGAGTTGAGCCTCGTGCAAGTTAGCCTCGCGGAGTACAGCTTTGTCCAAGGTGGCCCAACGCAGAGACGTTCCGTTCAATTGGGCCTGGTAGAGATTTGCTTCAATGAAACTGCCTGTTTCAAGCTTTTCACCTGACAGGTTAACCCGCTCAAGGTCGGCCCCATCCATGTGCACCCCATGTAACTTGGCTTCGAGAAAGCTCACCCCTTTCAGATTAGCGCCGCTTAATTCCGTGCGAAGCAGGTTTGCCCCAATCAAACTGGCTCCTTCCAGATTTGCTTGGCTTAAATTGGCGGACCTCAGATCAACACCACTCAAATCTACTCCAGTTAAATTGATGCCGCTGAGGTCGGGTACTTGACCATCCCTCCGAGCCGTCTTTACCCGCTGCGCTATTTCTTTTGGCCCCATTTTTTCAGTGCCGCTCATCTGGACAAACCTCTCACTGCGTTGGTCATGAACTGTATTCAGTATAGCACACCTGGCGAGTACTGACAATCAGAAGTTAACATAATAAATTGGCTGGCTAATCGAGCGTGCCTATTTGACCCAGGTCGATCCACTTACCGGCTGCCCGTCCAGTACCGTCTAGCAAGCGTACCCGAATATGATTTACCCCTGCCGGGAAATCCGGCGGTATCCAAAAAGCGTGATTATCACGAACGCGCTCACCTTTAGTCCAACGCGTGGTGGGGTAGCGTCCGTGTGAGGGGTGTGATTTCGCCTCGACCATTAACTGGCCATCATTAGCTACTAACTGCAAATTCACCTGATAATCGGCTTCCGGTTTCGAAATTGCCTCCCAGAAAAGTGCTAACCGCAAGAAATCGTTTCTGACAATTACAGCTTGAGCAGGTGCGGCTCCCAACAAATGTATTTCGGGGACTGCGGCGATGGGTGTGACCACCGGCCACTTGATACCTAACTCGGCCAGCTTTGGGGGAGAGTCGGCCGGTCGCACTGTTACGGGTATCGAAATTACGTCGCTCCAGCCTGCGTCTCCGCCCTCGATCACGGGCAGCCGAGCCCAGGTTATGGGATCGTAGGGACCCGTTACTAAGAAATAGTCTCCTGGCGGGGTGCCGGGCGGAATTTGGACAGTATGTGGGTCCTCGACAAAGCCCCCCGGCTCCCAGCGGTTTACCGGCAACCCACCCGGGTGCAAATTATCCTGGCTACCATAGAGATTTTGCCGATCGTCAACGAGTTGAGCCAAAATACTGTAATTGGTGTCCAGGTGCTGGCGTCCTTGCCAGAAAAGCGTAAGTTCGAAGCGATCACCGGCTGCCAGGCTCCGGTGATTAAGATTGTAACCGAGTAAATAAAGCTGATCGCCAAAATTAACCTGTCGGGGTTCGACGGCACCCGCCACTGTGGTCCCGTTAAAAACACGTTTAAGCGGATGGTCATAGTGATCCAGGTAGAAGGCTTTAGTCAGGATCAGGGTGAGGGCAAGCGTTATTACGCTCATAAATTCGGTTGCAGTAAGTGGTGAAAGGCGAAACCTAGGACGTGCTGCGCAGCGTAGTTTGTTATTAAAAGAACCTAAGACATCGGCGGCCGCGATTAAGGTTAAAATTATCAGGGCTCCAAGCGATATTCCATCGGCTACGGAACGAATCGGCGTTTTAGTGAAGAATAATTGCAGCCGGTGCCGACCGGCCGGCATTTCAATACCGATCAGGCCGCGTTCGGTAACGGGCCTTACGGGAACCGAACGAGCATCGACCGTAGCTTGCCAGCCGGGGAAAAAAAAGGTGTGAAAAACAGCCCGGTATGGCTGCGGTGAGTCGATCACCACTTCGGCTTGGTTAAAGCTGTAACGACTCGTCTCTATGCTTGCTCCTTGGGGCAGATAGGCCGCATCAAGGCGCTCGACGGAACCGCTGCTTTGGTACACCGGCTCCAAAGGGGACTCGCGAGGTATTTGCCGCACCCATACCGGCAAATATTCGCCAAACGAGGTGGTGCCGATCGCCCCGATAGATCGCTCGTAGGTCATCATGCCGGTTGGTGTTGGGGGAGCCGGCAGGGGATCGTAATAGCGTGGGTAAAGCAGCGGTACCGCCGAAATGAACAGCAGCCCGATGCCGACCAATAAGCCGCCCAACCGCTGCCGCTCGGGAAGTGTTACGACACTCATCCCGGCCAGCATGGCTAATAAAAAAGCGGCTACGCCTAAAAAACGGTTTGGATGCTGTACAAACGCGATGAGCGGCAAACGCTCCCACACCCCGACCGAGATAGGCAGCATCATGAAAATGGCGATGACCAAGGAGACCAGCCCAAATACGATTGGCCGGCTAAAGCGGGTAGGGTAGGCTTGGGGATTTTTGCGACCACGAAAATGCCCTAAAGCTAACCCCAATACGCCTACTGCCGCTAACCCCAATTGCACCAACCCGAGCGTAAGTGGAAAGCTAGGGTTCAGCAAGCCGGTATTGGCGGGTGGTGGCAGCAAAAATAGCTGTTCAAAGCTCACGAAATGAGCATGGAAATCAAAGTCGGGTGGAGTAATGACTCGATCGATTTGTACAAACCCTTTTTCTGCTACGGCCGGCAGCCAAAAAAAAGCAGCCAACCCGATGCCCAATATCACGGCCAGCCCGCTTTGCCAATACCGGTTAACTAAGCGGGACAAACCGTTCAGGCGTACAGAAGATTTCGAGCTCTCGATGGCCGCATTTTCGGCAACCGCGGTGTTATAGGCGGGAAGCGTCGACTTAAGATCTTTTGAAAAATTACAATCTTTGGGAGAGGGGCTCAGTCCCGGCAAAAAATCTACAACCAGGTAGAACAGAAGCAATGGAAAAAATAGCAAGTTTGAGATGTTGTGAATCGACAGTGCTAACCCACTAATGAGCGCACTAAGAACAAGATATCTGGACTGTTTCGTTTGTCGAAGTCGACCGAAGGCCCAGAAGGCAAACGGAAAAACGGCGGCAGACCAGACCGCCGGCAAACTGCCCCTCGACAAGGCGTTGAAAAGTTGATAAGGGGCATAGACGTAAGCTACACCGGCCAATATTCCCGCCTTCGGGCCGAGCATATCTTTGACAAACAGATACATGCCGCTTCCCGCTGCGAGTAGCGCCAGCGCCAAGGAGGCGTTTAGGGCGCAGGTCGGCCCGCATAGGGTCATCATGCCGGCTGTGAAGAAATAAGAGAGCGGCGCGTAAAAAACGAATAAGGGCAGGCCGTAACCAAAGGCTAAATCGGGCAGCCAGCGCGGGAAAAGAACACCTTGACCGAGCGCATGGTCGAGAGCGACGACGCGGTAAAGGTGAAGTAACCCGTCGGCACTGTGGGGCAATGTTGGTTGGAAAAATGGCGAAATAGCCGGGAGCGTTAGCAGCCAGACCAGCAAGAAGTTGGCCGGCAGTTTGGAGAGCAGAGACTGGAGACCGGATCTCGTATCTCCTTCTTGAAGAACAACTCTTCCAACTTTCATATAGCGGATTACGTAGGTACGTGGCCCAAACATCACGCGCGGTGCACGACGGTCCACGCACTGAATCTTAACCCTGATTACGGTCCAGAAACGGCTAGATCGCTAATCCTTGGGCATTTGTTTTAGCCCAAAATAGGCGGGGGCCGGAGTGAATTCGGGATAGGTGGGGTAGACGATACTCCAGTAAGTTTGTTC
Organism: Anaerolineae bacterium; assembly: GCA_041576335.1. Classification (GTDB taxonomy): domain Bacteria; phylum Chloroflexota; class Anaerolineae; order 4572-78; family J111; genus JANQQF01. The sequence continues at coordinate 14,990 of JBFGLD010000004.1, forward strand.
GTCATCCAGAGTCCATTGGGGGTCGGCCACATAAATCAGGCTCATAATTCCGATCCACGGGCGCCAGTGTTCCTTGGCATAAGCGTACGCCCTTTGGAAATACTGGTCCTGCTGCTCAGGCGTTACGGCGTGCCATTTGTAAGGCGAGTTGGGACGAGGGTCAACGGTCCAGCCGAACTCTAAAAGCACAATCTGTTTATCGGTGTCGCCATTTCGGACCATAACTTCGCGCACGTCTTCAACGTGCCGAAAGCCATAAACTCGACGCAGCTCTTCGGGTACGTTGTTTTCAAAATCGCCGGGATTAGCCAGGCCGGGGGTGCGAGCAATCTCAGCCGGGTCGGTTTCGGGCGGGGAGGCATAGCCGGGCCCGTGTGCGCCCAGGGCATCGAAGTACGGAGCAGCCCCGGCGTCATACATTTCTTGAATATAGAAGATGTCGGGCCGGGCCACGTCATCGTTTCGAGTTGTGGGCGCCAGGCCAGCACTAATCACGATAGGGAAAGGATCAATCGCTTTGATAGCTTGATAGGCTACCTTCAGCATTCCGGTGTATTCTGCCGCATTTGGCGGGCGGTTACCCCATTCGCGCGAAAGGTTTGGCTCGTTCCAAATTTGGTAGGCGTCGATCCGGCCCTTATAACGAGTGGCAACGGCCTTAACAAAATCGGCAAAGTCCTGCAGATTGTTGGGTGGCCCAATTTCGGGATAACCACCACCGGCCCAGGCCGGCTGGACACCTAAGCGGGCAATAACTTTTAGGTTGTGAGCATCAATCTGATCCATCACCCGGTCGGAGCGGCTCCAGTCAAACGCGCCTTTGCCCGCCCCTTCGATTTCGCGCCAGGCGAACTCTTGTTTGACCCAACCAAAGCCGGCCTCTTCGACCAATTTTAGGTCCCGGTCGGCAATTTCCTCTTGCCAAAAGAGGAACACCTGCATTCCATAATCCGGCGAGGTCATGGTTACCGGGGCAGTATTGATGATCGGTGTTACCGACTGTGGCGCTGCGGGTGGGTCAGCGCCAGGCTCTTGTTCGGCTGCGGGTGGGTCAGCAGCCTGCTCAACGGTTGGTGGTTTGGCGGCAGCCTCTCCACCGGTACCGGCGTTTTTCGCGACTATCTCAGTGGGCTGTCGAGTCGCCGCAGAGACGTCAGGTTCGATTTGACCCTGCTCCTCGGAAAAACGTACCACTTCAAAGGTCGGCGTGGGCGCGCTATCGTTATCCGGGGGGTTGACTTCATAAAAGAAAATAGCGTATACGGCAAAGCCGGCGGCGCACAAAACCGCCAGCGCCACGCCTGCTGCTCCAAAAACAGAGGCAAACCATACCCGGTTTGCTTTTTTCTTGCCTGGCTGTAATGGTTGTTGCTGGGTCATTATATTCTTCACTCAATATTCTAGGATTGTTTTCCCGCAGCTATCTGCTTAGCCAAACCGATATTTCGCCCCAGTCTTGGCTGCCTGCGGCATATCCGGCGGAAAAAAAATTAGAAAAGCCCGGAGCCCGGTAAAATACAGCCCAGCTCCAGGCTAAATTATCAAAACTCCTTAAAGGCCTTACTTTGGCATACCGGCCAGGGCATTGTAAGCCGGTGTGCCGAGTATGCCAAAATTCGCCAGTTCGGTCCCGGCCGCTGTGACCCCATAATCCAGGTTCCAGAGGAACATTGGCCCCACCCAACCCTGAGCTTTGGCCCATTGATAGGCCTCGACGATCCATTTGGCTTGTTCATCGGGCGTATTGTCTCTGGCGTATTCATAACCTGGCTGCGGATTGCCGGACACAGCCCAGCCGAATTCGGTCGGCGAAATCGCTTTGCCACTGTCGCCGTTAGCCACCATCACTTCGCGGTAGCCTTCCATGGTACCCCGAAAACACCAGCTGTGGTGCCGATTATCAAAGGGACCCCGGAAGGCTAGGGCCGTTGGATCGGTCACCGTACGCCAATCTTCCAAGGCTGGGCAATTGTACCCGCTGGGGTGTGATCCCAAGGCATCAAAGAAACCCTTAACTCCGTTGGCGTACATTTGATTCAGATAATCAACGTCATCCACGGCTGCGCCGCCAACACTACCGGCCGGGGTCATAGCCCCACTAATAACAATCATATCGGGGTTAGTCGCTTTGATGGCTTGGTAAGAAAGCTGTAGCAACTGGGCGTAGGCCCCGGCGTTGATCCGGCCCATACCACCCGCTTCGTACCACAGGTTTTGCTCGTTCCACACTTCAATCGCGCTTGCTTTGCCCCGATAGCGGTCGGCCACAGCACCCACAAACGCGGCATAGAGGTTGGGGTCTTGCGGCGGACCTTCTACACTCTTGTCGTCGTCGGGTGGGCGGGCCCAATCGGGCGCTTTGGGGATACTGAGCATCACCTGAATGCCGTTGGCATTGTAGGCGGCAATGATCTCGTCCCACAGGCCCCACGAATAGCCGCCCGGCGAGGGCTCGACGTCTTTCCAAGCCATCTGGAATTTGACCCAATTGAAACCTAAGGCCTGGATATGGCCAATATTGGCACTGGTGTTGCCGCGGGGGTCCACCTGAATCCCGTAGCCGAAAGGAACGTTTACCGCCGCCACGGCGGGTGGGGGCGGGGCAGCCGCGGCCGCCGGCGCCGGCTGCTCGGCCGGAGCAGATTGTGGTTGTGGGGCCGGCTCCGGTATTTCCGGTTCTGGTTCCGGTGTGGGTGAAGGTTCCGGGGTCGGAGTGGGCAGCGGGGTTGGGGTAGGCAGCGGCGTCGGCGAGGCCACGACCAGGGCCACACTGCCGCGAGGAATCGCTCCTGCACTATCCTCACCTGAGGAGATAGCAGCCACAACCTCGTAAGCGCCGCCCGACTCAGGTGCTTGCCACTGATAATCCGGATTACTCAAATCCACGATCTGCTCGGCTATAACGCCCCCGTCTTCATTTTGCACTCGCCAAACTACGGAGTATTGGCTTTCAACGGGTGGGATAACCAAATCAAGAAATTTGCTAATAACTTCCCATATACGGGCATCGTTACCCTCGCCAAGCAGGTTCTGCACGGCAACGCCACGCAGGTTGTATTGGGCCACAAATTGCAGCTTACGGGAGATACTGGCCGCATTTTCCAGATAGACTGTGTGTTGAATGTCGTTGCCATCGAGATAGGCAAACCAATAAGTACCACTGGCACTGTCAAACTGAACACCGGTGGACGCCTGCAGTCCAGCCAGCGTGAATTCGACGTCTTGCCCGGGGGGCACAATGTTCGACTCGCTCAACAGCTTGACTGCCCCAATCGGCTCGAGCGCTTGTTCGTAGGTGATGTCTCGCGTGATACCGTTGACCTGTTCGGTACTATTTGTCCGCAGTAATAGCTGTATCTTATATCGGTTAATTTGCCCCACGGCCCAATCGAGCATCGCTTCCATCTGACCCCCGGCCGTATAGGCTTTGGGATCGGGCGAGGTAGGTACCTTGACCACATTAGCGATACGGCCAATTGCTTGCCAATTGTAGGCACCCGTATCCCAACTGTCAACCGAAATCTGCTGGGGCAATTCTACCCGCACCGAGAGTTGTTTATTCGCCGGTAGGGCTTCGCGAAGTTGAACCAGGAAAGACGTATACTCGTCGCGCAATTCGGGATTAATTCCGCGGTAATCAATATCAATGCCTTGAAACGCATTTCGCTGCACGACATCGATGATTTCGTTGATATGCCGCTGGCGCGCTTCGGAGTCGATCAGTAGGTTGTCGACTAAGTCTGAGCGAATAGAGGTTTCACTGTCCCAGTTCCGAATGGTTGGGATCACCGTAAACGGTACGTTGGCAATCTCTGTGGGGATTTCGCCTATATTACCGACAACGCGGCCGTCACTATCTAAAAATAATCCTTGAGGATTAATTTCAACCAGAGTATCCTTGACATCAGCCGGTAACTTGGCGTCTATAGTATAATCGGTAGAGACGTTGGGGTGAATGGCATGCGTTTGCATAACCACCACCGACTCGGGGAGGTGGTCCAAATCTGATTCAATGACATCCTCACTCACAATTTTCCGGTTAGGTAACCACTCCCAACTCTCCCCATTCCACGAATAAAGGTCGAGGGTGTTATAAGGTTCCGATTCGTTCGGAATGGGGATCACAAGGGTTAATTTTTTAGGTTCTATCCCCTTTCGCTGAACGCGATAGTAGGGGCTCTTAACCACCAAGTTGGGGGGAATACTCTCGGCAGCGGTTAGCAGGCTATTTCCGGCCGCACCCTCTAAAAACAAGCTGCGTGGTATGGCATCTAATTTTACCCGAAATGAACGGCTTACACCTTCGGGTAGGAAAATAACTCGAGTTCCATCTGGGTCCTGTATAGCCCCGCCATCTCGGCCGATACGCTCATAGCCAATACTTAGCAGTCGATCGGCCATTGAAATCGGTGGTAGCAGTAAGGCACTCAAAATAAGTAAAGGGATTAGTAGAAAATTGACGACAACTCCGCCCAGCTTGCTTTCTAAAACCTGCTCGAAAGCAAACATCAGCGGATTATTTGTTTTTGATGACATATAAACTCGCTTCTCCTTTCCTGATAAAACAGAACTTCTTGGCTCCTTATCTTTAACTCAAGCTGCGACTTCAGGGGAGTCCGACCGAGCCGGGGGCTCAGCAACGAAAATGAAAAATTGGGGGGACACCCCTCGCGCAGCATCCCGGCCTGCGTCGCTATTTTCAGGGGAGTGGGTCACTTCAGCGGGTTATACCACGTTAACCGTGTTAAATCGGCTCCTATTTCCTCTGAGAAAGTGACGGTCACCATTCGATCATAGCAACAGGCAGCTTGGGTTAGTTTTAAGGAAATCCCCCTATCCCGGCAACGCTCCACGATAAATCTATACATTGTTCCCATAACCAAAATAGATTAGAGCTTCAGCAAGTTAGCGTCTCCGGCTTAAACAATGACGCTAAGTATAATAAAAAAAAGAAAAAAGGAAAATTAGACGATTGGACGCTCAACCCTCAATATTCGGTCTAATCCGGCCAAATCCCGCTGAAGACATATTTTGGCTTTGGGAAAGTAGCCGCGAGCCAGGCTTATGGTCGCCTGGCTCTGAGTTGCGCCCATTTCCATTAGGAAGCAGCCACCCGGTTTTAATGTTTCTCGTACTTGAGCAAGCAGTTGGTCGATAATTTCCAGACCGTCCTGGCCGCCTGCCAGAGCAGATCGTGGTTCATATTGACGTACCTCTGGTGGCGTCATCGCCAGCTCGGCGCGGCCGATGTAGGGTGGATTACTAACAATAATATCAAACGGACCCTTACAAGGCCGCAGTAAATCTCCTAATATAAGAGCAACCTTAGCCGTAACGTGGTGTCGTCGTACGTTTTGTCGAGCTACTTGTAGCGCCTGGGGCGAGATATCGATAGCAGAGATAAATGCCTTGGCCAAATGTTTGGCCAGCGTCACGGCAATACAACCGCTGCCTGTACCCACATCGGCCAAAGAGATGGATAGTGTGTCCCTTTCTTTGGCAAGCTGGAGTACCTTTTCGACCAGCAGCTCTGTTTCGGGACGCGGAATAAGAACATGTCGATTGACCAAAAACTCCAAGGCAAAAAACTCCTTACGGCCGGTAATATAGGCAACCGGCTCGCGCTGCTCACGCCGGGCGATGAGGTCAAGAAATTGGTTTTTTTGAGCTGGGTCAAGGCCGGCTTGAGGATAAATATATAGCCAAGTGCGTTCTTCACCTAAAGCATGGGCTAATATTATTTCGGCATCCAATCGGGGCGTTTCGCAACCCGCTCGGCGTAGACGTTGGATGGCCGGCTGCAAGGCAGTGCTTACGGTGTACTGTTTCAAATCAATGCCCTCGAGTTGAGAAATCTTGGTATGTAAATGGGGTGAGCTAGCTGCGCTGCCGGGCGCATTACGCCGGTATGCCCTCGGCTGCCAACTGGCTCAATTTCTTTTCCTGATCGGCTTCGGCTAAGGCTTCGATAAACTCGTTAATTTCACCGCTGAGGATAGATTCGAGCCGATAACTCGTGTAACCAATCCGGTGATCGGTTACGCGGGTTTGGGGAAAATTGTAGGTGCGGATTTTTTCGCTTCGGTCCCCGCTGCCAACTTGTGAACGTCGGGCCGCGCCGTGCTCGGCCTGCAGCCGCTGCTGCTCCATATCGTACAACCGCGCCCGTAGAATATTAAAGGCCTTAATTTTGTTCTGCAGTTGGCTTTTTTCATCTTGGCAGCTCACGACGATACCCGTCGGTACGTGTGTCAGGCGTACGGCTGAGTCGGTCGTGTTAACGCTTTGCCCGCCCGGCCCCGAAGAGCGAAAAATATCGATGCGAACGTCATTGGGATCGATATCGACCTCCACCTCATCCATTTCTGGCAGAACCGCCACGGTCGCGGTGGAGGTATGGATGCGTCCACCGCTTTCGGTTTCCGGGATACGCTGCACTCGATGTACTCCACTCTCATACTTTAATTTGGAATAAGCACCGTGTCCGGCAACTTGAAAGATAATTTCCTTAAAACCTCCGATACCGGACTCATTTTGGCTTAAGATAGAAGTTTTCCAGCCTTGCTGTTCAGCATAGCGACTGTAAACCCGAAACAGATCGGCCGCAAAAAGGCCCGCTTCGTCGCCCCCAGCCCCGGCCCGAATTTCGACGATGACATTCTTATCATCGTTCAGATCCTTGGGCAGCAGCATCACTTTCAGTTCTTCCTCAAGGGTTTCTCGCTCCGCTTCCAAGCTATCGATTTCCTCTCGAACCATCGTCTTCATTTCATCATCCAGGCCTTCGGCAATCATTTCCTGCGTCTCATCCAATTGGGTTAAGACATTGCGGTAGCGGCGATATGTTTCGACGATTGGCTCTAGGTTTGCCTGCTCCTGACCATATTTGATAAGCAAATCCGTCTTGCGGGTCACCTCGGGGTTGGACATCAATTCGGTAAGTTCGTTATAGCGAGCCTCTACGGCGGCAAGTTTTTCTAACATAAATATTTCCCCAACAATATTGAACCCGTCCAGGCAGATACGCGCGGACGGGTTAAGTTCAAAACGATAATTATCTCGACGCACCCGACATGATAAGCAAAGAAAGTCGAATCGTCAAGAAGTGTGGGAACTTTTATGTTCGCAAAAGGCTCACGCTACCGGTAGGGTAAAGCTGAACATACTACCTTTGCCTATTATTCCATCACTTTCGACCGCCACGCTGCCGTCGAGTTTTTCGACAATGTGGCGTACTATAGACAGGCCTAACCCGTCACCGTTTGCCACATTCTGATTCAACCGGGTAAATGGGGTAAATATTTGTGACTGTTCGGCCGGGCTGATACCGGGTCCGTTATCTTTAACCCAAAAGCGGATCATGCCGTTTTGGGGTACACTGGCGCCGAGCTTGACACACGGCGGATGCCCGCCATATTTGAGGGCGTTACTAAGGTAGTTGACCCAGACTTCTTCGATCCAGGGGGCATAGCCTTGGGCCACTGGCCATTCGTTAGGCAAGATGATTTCGGCTTGCTTTTCTTTGGCCGCATTGCCTAATCGATCCCAAGCTTCGAGAACGATGGCTTGCATATCTAGCGGCTTTTTCTCAATTTCGTCTTTTTGAACCTTGGCCAAGGACAACAATTCGTTGATGATCTTGGTCGCTTTTTTTCCGTTTCGTGAGAGCAGACTAAGGTGAAACTCCAATTCATCGGCAGACATACTGGTATGCTCTTCTCTAAGTACCTCGGCCCCCAGGATAATAGTTCCTAACGGATCTTTCAGGTCATGAGCTACAGTATGGTTAAATTTATCGAGATCACTGTTGCGAGCCTGTAAATCGGCCACCGACTCGCGCAGTTTTTTCCCCACCTTTTTGTATTCGATCACCTCTTGGGTTAGGTTCTTGTGCAAATGCCGGATCATAAGATGTGAGGTAATACGAGCCACAACTTCGCGGCAATTCAGGGGCTTGGTCACATAATCTACTGCCCCTACGTCA
>JBFGLD010000005.1:0-22529 GCA_041576335.1 Anaerolineae bacterium
AGGTCAAGCTGGCTGTCTACCATCTGGCTTACTGAAGGGTTCACTAGTAATTCCCCATCACGGAGACCAATGCGCACAGCGCCAACGGGTCCGTCCCACGGAATATTGGAAATCATTAAAGCGGCACTGGCACTATTGATACCTAAAATGTCAAGGTGCTTTTCGCCATCAGAGGAAAGTGCCGTAATGATAATTTGCACTTCGTTCCGGGCGCTTCTGTCAAAAAGGGGACGCAGTGGACGGTCAGTCAAGCGGCACAGTAGAATAGCATCCTCGCTGGGCCGCCCTTCGCGCCTAAAAAAGCTGCCGGGAATTCGACCGGCCGCATACATCTTTTCCTCATAATCTACGCTGAGGGGGAAAAAGTCAATCTCTTCACGCGCGTTTTTTGAGGCCGTGGCCGTCGTCAAAAGCATACTATCGCCCGAACGGACGACGATCGAGCCGCCCGCCTGGCCGGCTAGAAGGCCGGTTTCAAAGATGATCTCATCGTCACCCAGTTTGGCAACGAATCGGTGAACTTCTGGTCTAGACATTGTTAAATCAGCTCCTTAAGGTTCTTAGCCCTCTCAGAGACCAGGAACTGGAGAAAACCGCCAAATCAATAACCCGGTAAAATACTCAACACCCCAGCCGTTTGTTGGTAGGGGCCGGGGTCATCAATTTAGTAGCTTTCTCCAATGCCTGTGCTCCGAAGTGAGGGCCATAAAAATTATTTGTAACTCAATTTAGAATATATAAAATAAACGAGTAGAAGGATTTTGATTAATCACCTCTACTCGCTAAATATCTACAGATATTATGCCAAAAGATTTTTGAGGTCGCAACCCCGGAAAAATTGTAAGGTAGCATCCCTCCGCCAACACTCAAGATATTAAATCGCACCAAACCCATACTGTACTATTTCCGCAAACCGAGCCGCTCAATTAAAGCCTTGTAACGGACCGGATCCTTGCGCTTCAGATATTCCTGGTGCTGGCGTCGTTGACCAACCAATTTAAGCAAACCACGTCGCGAACTATTATCCTGCTTGTGTTGCTGCAAATGTTCTTGAAGCTGGTTAATGCGAAACGTTAGTAAGGCAATTTGAACATCTGATGAACCTGTATCGCCGTTTTTAATTTGAAACTCCTCGATTATTCTCTTTTTTTCGTCTGCTGAAAGCGACATTTAACTCACTCCTACCTCGATTGTCGGGCAAGGAGCCAGTATCGACTATCAAATACCAGGCTCGAGCCCCTAGATATTCCGTGTCAAGAAATGCCGGACAACTTAACCTAAAGATTATATCATGAATTAAGCGCAAGGCAAATTCTTACCAATTCTCCCCGAATAATTGGCAAGGCGCGCTCTGTTACGAGCGCGCTGCCCTAGCTTGCTTCGCAATATTGGCAATCTGCTCAAGGTGTGAAACGTCGTGGCGTAAACCAAGGGCAAAGCGAACCGGCGGGTTGACCAATCCTTTAACCCATTTAAGTTCGCAGGTGTTATCCAAATGCGGTTCGTCAGGCCACATGGCCAGACTGGTTAAACGCAAGCGGCGGCTCTCTTCGAATCGCTGTCGACATAGGGCCAAGGTAGTAGCACATTGCCAGGGCACTTCGTAACGAGAACGTCCGGGACGCTGCACGCCTCGAGCCAATTCAGCAGCCAGAAAAGCAGACTCTTCCGCCGATGCCGTTGTGTGGACAATGACGTGGCCAAGTGTCCAGGGCATGCTGACTTCAGCATTTGTGACCGCGTCTCCGTCAAAAGCATCGCGGTCATTCGGGACAAAGGTAACATCCTCGTCAACGCATTCAGCAATAAGACCAAGCATTTCGTTTACCATCTCGTCGGTCAGTGCTCCTAGATCGTCCGGCGTAAGGCGACCGCATAGTTCATACATCGTCATCTCTTTGGTATCAACTGGAGAAAAATCGATCATATCAGGTACATTTCCCTATTGAAATAAATTATTTAACCTCACCAGAAACGGCATTTACGGACCTAGATTGTTTACATTCGATGGGTTGAGCGCCGAAAGAGACTGGGTCTTGAGTCCGGCAAGACTCGATCCCCGGACCAAGGCGCCTTCGGAGCCATCGTCATACCAGCCAGGGTGAGCAGAACAGTGTCGTAATTTACCCGCCAGCCGGCAAAATCCCGCCAGGCCTGGTCTCGATCTTTTTTGAGCGGAACACCCACTTCTTCTAACTGGGTACACACCTCATCAAATTCGGCGCGGGTAACACTGATCGGATCGCCGGGCTTGGGACTTTGGTCATACGGTATGCCGAAGAAGTCAACAATATTCCGCAGCGCCAGGTAACCGGAACGGATACACAATTGGGCCTTGGGATCACGAGGTAAATCGAGTGTTGAGGTCGCCAACGAAGCGGCATCTAATACCGTACCCGCTGTGACAACCCAAGATTGTCCGGCGTGAGGTGATCGAAAAAAAACCAGCGGGGCAAGAGAGGTATGGCTTTGCTCCAAATCGACAAACCATTTCTCCCAAGTCGGCCAAATAACGCTCAGGTATTCCAAGCCGTGAATACGGTGCATGCGCGTCAGCATCTCCACCGCCGAGGGCGGGGCGCCGGCATAGACTTCTAACATGGTCACTGCGCTCTCGCGCTCGGTGAAGGCGGTGTACATCGTCGGTAAATAGGAGATGAGTAAAGCGATCAAGCCCAGGCCTATCGTCGCTTCGGAAAAGGCCAAGAGCATTTGGGCAAAATTGTTTACGGGAGCAAACCCTAACGTAAGCAGCGAGGAGCCGCTAAGGAGAAAAGCGTCATACCATGGTCGAACATCAACAGCCCAAAATATGAACATATACCCTATCGTGATTAGGGTAAACCATACCACCGGGGTAAGCAGCAAGCCAATCGGCGGAAAAAGTGCCAGCACCCGATCTCGCTCGGCGTAGGACTTGGCCCAATAGAGACGAAGCTGAAAAAATTTAAACACGGTTTGAAAAATCAAACGGGTCAGAAAAACATTATCACTACGCGGCAGAACAAAGGTACGGATGGCACTCAGTAAGGTCCACCCGACAATGACTAAGCCGAGAACCAGGACTACAATTCGGACCACGATATCCAAGATCTAATCCGCCTCCTCCTGCATTTTCTCGAAATCCTCGTCGCTGATTAATGACACGACCCGAAACGTCTCAGCATAATTCATCTCTTTGCCCTTTGCCGCTTCGCCGGCCCACTCTTTAATCATGGGAGCAGGGTCCCAGTCGCCCATTTGGCTAGTGTGCTTTTTCAGAGCTTCAATTTTTAGATCGATCGTGCTGCTAATGTTAACATAGGTGTTGGCGCCTTCACTCCAACTCGCGGCATACACTTTACGTACCTTGTGCGCGGTGAAGCCCTCCTCTCTCTCTATCTCTTCAAACAAATTGGGCTGCCCCGCTGCCGGGAAAACTGCATCGAGCGCTGCGCCGGCTGCCGCCCGGTGATCAGGATGATTAATATAGGTGTCACGCGCCCAAACCACGGTTGGGTCGCCGGTAATAACCACTTCCGGCTTAAAGCGCCGAATTTCCCGCACTAGTTTTTTGCGCAGCGCCAAAGTGTTTTCCAACATTCCATCCGGCTCCCGGAGAAATACAACATCTGTCACCCCGACCACTTCTGCCGCAGCGCGCTGCTCAGCCTCCCGAATTTGGGCGGCCTTGATCTTTGTCATGCCGGGCTTGGCAATGCCTACATCACCGCTAGTACAGAGTACATAACATACCTCGGCTCCCTCCTGTACCCAGCGGGCGACCGTCCCGGCGCAGCTAAACTCAATGTCGTCGGGGTGGGCTACAATTACCAAGGCTTTGTTAGGCCTATAACGTGAGTTATTCATAGCTATGGCGCACTCCTCTTTCTCTATTCAATCAAGCTTCGCTTACTGATATAAATGTGGTTACCCCTTGCTGAAGAAATATTCACCGGCGATTACCCCCGGCAGCGACACGCCTAAGGTTTGCTCATCAAGACGACTGCCTCACGAGCAGGCAGCGTAAGCTCGAGCCGGCCCTGGTTTATTTGATAAGAACGGGCAGCCTTACCGGGCCATACTTGTGCCAAAACATTAGCCTCAACGTTTGAAGCCGGAATTTTTTCGGTGGTTGTGTTGCTGCCCGAATTAAAGATCACGACCGCTTCCTGCTGATCGAGTCGACGATAAAAGGCATAGACTGAATCAACGGCGTAAAGGGATTGAAATGTTCCGGTGCGCAGTACGGGGTAGCGGTGGCGCAAAGACGCAGCCTGGCGATAGAAGGTCAGCAGATCGACATCCCACTTTTCTTCAGCTTGCCACGGAAACGCTCCCCGGCAGGCCGGATCATCGTCACTTGACATACCTACTTCATCTCCGTAATAAATACAGGGCGCACCGGGCATCGTCATTTGGAACAGGACACACAGCCGGAGCGCGCTTTTGTCGTTACTCATAATCCACAAAGCCCGAGCCGTATCGTGGCTATCCAGCAAATTTAGCTGGACGTAGTTGACCTCCCAGTCATTGAGACTGTGCATCGAATCAATGTGGTTGGCAAAAGTAGACGCGTCGAGCGGCTCGAAGTAAAGGTGTTTGCGAGCGTACTTGGGTCGCAAGGTATTGGCCCCAAAGAAGCTAATGGTAGGCCACATAAACAGATAATTCATTACGGCATCAAATTGATCCCCTTCCAGCCAGGGTTGGGCCGCTTCCCAAATTTCGCCACAAATGTAGGCGTCGGGTTTGATCGTTTTGACCAGCCGGCGAAATTCTTGCCAAAAGACCTTGTCGTTAATTTCGGCCGGCACGTCGAGGCGCCAACCATCGATGCCAAATTCAAGCCAGTGGCCGGCCACCTCAAAAATATAATCTCTTACCCCCGGATTAGCTGTATTGAGCTTTGGTAAAGCGGGTAAATTCCACCAGGCTTCGTAGTTCGGCGGCTTATCGATATCGCTGGAGTATGGGCGCAGGGGCCAATCGTGGATAATAAACCAGTCAAGATAGGGTGAGTTGGCCCCATTTTCAAGAATATGATGAAAGGGCCAAAAGCCCCGGCTAGCGTGGTTGAAGACACCGTCCAATATCACCCGCATATTTCGAGCATGGGCCTCATCGATTAGTTCGCGCAGCCCTTCATTACCGCCCAAAAGCGGGTCAACCTGCAAATAGTCAAAGGTGTGGTAGCGGTGATTGGAGGCTGAGGAAAATATTGGGTTTAGATAAAGCGCGGTGATACCCAGTTCTTGCAGGTAGCCAAGTTTATCGACAATGCCCCTTAAATCACCGCCTTGATACCCTTGGTCCTCAGGTGGACTGCCCCACGGTTTGAACGTGATCCCTCGGCGGTGATTTGTACGAGGGCTGCGGGCAAAGCGATCCGGAAAAATTTGGTAGAAAATTGCGTGTTTTACCCATTCAGGCGTTCTAATTGTCATGAGAGCTAACCTATCTTAACCTCATTAATTGCACCATATTCGGACCTGTCTCCAACCGCTTGATACGCCAGCAGAATAAGCATTGCGTTTACCATAATCTTGTCCTTTGAAACATTTTTGATAGCCCCGTTCGTTGTAAGGCCAAAGGAAGCACTATTTCTGTGAGTATTGGCTTAATGCTTTATTAAACGCCTGTCGATAAAGGTTCAAGCACGCCTCGCCAACGCATAGGGCCGGCTCAACCGTAGCAGCCCGATAGTTCCGACTTTTATCCAGTTTTACTTTTGGCAGAGCTAAATAAGAGAGTTGTTCGCCAGAGGGTAAGACAAAGGTCGGGCTACCCTCGACTTTTAGGGTTTCCCAACCCGCCTGAGCCTCACGCAGAACCAAGCGCTTGGTGACCCCACTATCAAACGCATCGACAAAGCGGGTCATATCTAACCCAACCTGCTCGGCCAGTTCCAACAGCACATGCCGCATGGAAATACAGCGGCTCTCGGCGAAAAATGCTTTACGGATGGCCCAATCGAGCTCGTTGCTGAGTTCGGGACCCTGTTGTTCAGCGCATTTAACGGCCTCAAATGCCGGCCACATCGTGACTGGCCATTCACTATGGGGACGGTACCATGGTTGATACGGAATGTCCGGCTCTTCGAGCATCAGAATCGGCGTTTCGTTATCGAGTATTTGCTTAGGTGTGGAGCGTTTGTTGACGTACTCGAGGGCCAGACATTTATGGATTATGGTAACTCTGGCCTGATATTCCTCCCGCAGCTTACGGAGGCGATAAGTCGTCAGGTAGGCATAAGGACAATGTAAATCGGAGTACAGAGCAATTTGAACGGGAGCATTTGCCATAATTTCTAATCCCTTCTATTTTTCTAAAAACTGGCTTTGATTCGACCACCATCTACCGGCATAGAACTACCGTTGATGTATTTAGCTCTTTTGAGGCCGAAAACGCAACCGGGGCGCCAAACTCCGCTGGTTGCCCTACGCGACCTCCCGGAACAGGTCCGCCTAAATAGGCAATCGCTTCCTTAACGCTTTTGCCGCTCTGCCCGGCTGCAGCTGCGGCCAACTGGTTGACCCGGTCAGTTTGGGTGTAGTCCGGCATTATTAACACACGCATTAGACCACATCTTTTATTGCCCTAACAAGATGACGGGTAGGGAATACCATTGCTGCTATTTTAGGTTAAAAATCTAACCTGTCAATCTACCGGCAAATATTAACTAATTCGTTTTCACAATATCGAGCATTGCGGCTAAAATAGAGAGGTATAGCGGAGACTCAACCAGATGCGAGAGAACTACCCTCATCCAGTTTTAACTAAAGAGCAATTTTTAAATGTGTGCTTTAACCCTTGATAACCAGACAACGATTGTGCGACCGATTGTGGCAGCGGATGCGCCTCTACTCTTACGCCTCCTGGAAGATGCATGGCGGGTGCACGTGCGGATTGCCTGGGGAAGCTTAAAGCGAAGAATAAGATCGATGCGAGGGGTATTAGCAGAAGATCGGGCCGGCGTGCGTGGCTTTATGCTGATAGAAGCGCAGCCGCCGCAGACCGCTCTGATTATCGCCGCCGGGCTGCGGGATACGTGGGGCGTTCAGCCCTATTTGAAATTGTTGCTGCCCGAACTCGAACGGGTTGCCATCGTCAATAATCTGGTTGCGCTGGCCTGCGTTGGCTATGAAAACTGGCTTGTTGATAATCTTCAGGAATTCGGCTTTGCTACCCAAGAATGGATTCTCACGTTTGAGCGTGCTGGCAATGGACCTCTGCCTACCGCATCAGCAGAAACGGCCAGGGTGCGTTCGGCCCATCGCAATGATTTATCGTCTTTGCTGACGCTTGACGTACTTGCTTTTGACAACTTTTGGCGTAAATCGGCCGGCTATTTTAGCGAGGCATTGGCTCATGCCGGTTCATTTACCGTGGCTGAATTGGCCGGCCAAATCGTAGGCTACGAGTGGTGCGAGATCTACCACCAACACGCTCATTTAACGCGGCTCGCTGTCCACCCAGGGTATCAGGGCCGGGGCATCGGGTCCCAACTACTGCGACGCGCCATTTCCGACGTCTTAGCGACAGGCGTTAACCTCATTACACTCAATACCCAGGAAACTAACTATCGATCCCAGGCATTATACCTTCGTTTTGGATTCCATTCTACAAAGCAGCGCATCCCTGTACTGTGGAAGAAAATCGAAACTTGACCCACGCCCCGTAAAAGGGCAGTCCATGCCCTTTGCGCCGGCGCTTAGAACACGAGTCAACTCATAGGGTGAGGGTTGGGCCGGATGGAGCGTCAGGCCCGGTTGATCAATACTCGTTAATTTATCGCCGCACAAGCTCGGCCTCGGTAATCGTCATAGGCGCCAGTTCAACCCGACCTACCTCGGCAGCGTTGCGGGCCGGATCGTACCAAATTATACGGGGCGTATATCGGCCAGGTGGGGTATCAACCGGCAACACCAGATCATACACGTCTGCTACGATTTCTCCGGAACGCCAGGCTGTGGTGGGATAGGCAAAGTGGACCGGGACGGCGTCAACAACTGCCAACACTTCGCCGGACTGGGTAAGTAAGCGGGCCGATACTTTGAGGTCGACAGAGATTGGTGCCATTACCTGCCACAAGAGGGCCAGGCGAAGTGGCGCCGGCCCGGCGCCGGTCGATGGCCGGCGCGAAAGATTATACCCCCGCAGCTTGATCTCCGGCGTAACAGCTTGATTTTTGATAATCGAGACCTTGGGCGCCGCCGTTATCGGGGTTGGGTTAACCCGAATAAGCGGTCCTACCGCACTTAAAGACCAGCGCTGCGGCGCACCCGGCAGCTGCCTGGTCAAGTAGACGGTCTTTCCCTCACTTAGAGCTTTTTCAACGGCGACCAGCCGCTCCGCTTCCCGGTCGGCGGCAATCGTCTCGATATCAGGTCGCCGGTTTTCCGTTTGTTGGAAGTACCGGATCAGGGTCATCTCTCCCAAAAGGCCAATTATTACCGATTGGGGATGGGGCGGCGCGGGTAACGGCTGCTGCAGCATGTCCAGGCCGTAATCGTGCACTTGCCAGGAGTGGGCTGCGCCGATAGCAACCCGACTCCTTTGGAATTGAATATACAATCCGGCAGCAACTGCAAACAGGATAATCCCCACAGCGAAAAGCTGTAGATATCTGTTTCTTAACGCCGCCGCGAAGCGCAACAGGAAAGCCGCTCCCACACCACTCCAGAGTGCCCAAAGTAGAAAGACTGGTAAGAAAAAGACTTCAATATCGCTAACCTGATAAAAAACGTTGAATCCGGCGTAGGCGAAAAACGCCAGCCCGGTTAGAACGACTGTTTTTCGTTGATTGCTCCACAGCAGCAGCACAATCCCCAGGAAAGCCAGCGTCGTCGTAAAAAATTGACTCGACAATAAATCCCAATAGAACGCGGCATTACGCGCGTGACCAAAAGGATTATCTAAGATGAATAAACCATACCCTCCCCCGCTCACGTGCTGCCAAAAGCCCCGCCACGTATTTTTATAAGTTTCATCGAGCGATCCAACGTGGCCGCGTAGTGGAAGGTAAAGGTAAAAAAGCAGCGGCAGTAGACCCCACGAAAGGCTTAATAGGATCGTTTTTCGATCAAAACTTTGGGGTCGTTGGGTCAAGTAGAGATAGAAGGCAAGGGCTGGGAACAGCAGCAGCACGGTCCGGTGATGGGTCAGGGATAAGCCGGCCAAAAATGCCAGCCACAAAGCGTGATGCCGCCGGTTTTGAATGTGAGTGGTTGCCAAGATTAGCAGAGCAACTACAAAAAAGGTATTGAGGGTATAAACCTCCGCAACCGTTGAATGCCGCCAAAATACGGGGCTGGCTGCCATTAGTGAAGCGCCGATAATCCCGCCAAGGTGAACCGGCCAGTAAGTCCGCTTGTCAGCCAATACGCCAAGCAGCGGCCCGAGGGATCCGATTGCAGCCCGGCTCAGCTGCACGACCAACCAATACAGCAGGGCCACTGTGGCCGCCCCAAATACAGCACTCATCAAGTTAACACGGTAGGCTACGTTGCCGACCGGAAGGAACGTAAAAAGCTTGCCCAGTAAAGTATACAATGGATAGCCGGTCGGATGAGCAATTCCCAGCCGGTAAGTAACCAGCTGAAATTCAAGACTATCATCGAAAACGGTTACCACCGACGGAGCAAGCGTCGACAAGTAGAGGACAAACGCGATGGTGAACACCGCAGCGGCTATTAGGGTCTGGGTAGACGCCAAGCGGGTAAGTGGGGACGCAGGGAGGCGCGATTGAATCCTGTTTGGCTTCTCCACGCCCCTGTTCTCCTGCTGGTTATTGCCAATCGCAGTTTGCAATACCGATTTCTGCCCCACCATTCAACGATCCGGTTCAATCGAAATCTCGACACGGCCGGTCATACCTGGCTGCACGCGAAACTCAGCGCTGTTGAAATCAAAATATACGGTAAATAAGGCGGTATCCCCGTCTTTTTCGGTTGACTCTAGTTCGATTCTTTGAATTACGGCAGGGAAGGGTACGTTCGGGTAGGATTTGAGAAAGAGGGTAGCCTTGTCTCCACTGTCGATGTCGCCCAGATTTCGCTCACTAAAATTGCTGGTAGCAAAGCGGAGTGGTTCAACTTGGGCAATCGTAACGGAAGCGTTAGCCGTCGATACTCCAGCTGCAGCATTGACCTGGGTGACAACGCCATCCCACGGCGCATATAACTTTGCTTTAGCCAGGTTGGCCCTGGCTTCATCAACCTGCAATTGTGTCTCGCGCAGTTTTGCGTCGTTGACGGCTCGGGCTTCGGGACGTAAACCGGCCTGCAACTTATCCAACCGATTTTGAGCCTGAACGACTTTAAGTCGAGCCGCAGCAATTTGAGCCGCGGTGGCCGGTTTGACTGCCTCGTTATAAATTGCTTGGGCCCGTTCATAGTTAAGCGTGGCTCGCTGTAGCTCTGCAGCTTGGGGACTTAAGCCGATCCCTTCAGCGTAGGCGACGACATCATACGCCTCTTGAGCCTGTCGCACTTCGATTTCGCGCAGGCGCAGGTCAGCCGCTGCCTGGGTAATCGCCTCCTCAGAGGGCAGGGCTAATAAATCTTCCAGTTCAACGTGGGCGGCTTCCATGCTTGCCTGGGCTTCAGCCAGATCGCCGGCGAGAGCAGGGGCTGTTTCATTCTCAATTTGAACTTGCAAGAGGGCCAAACTTGCTTCGGCTTTGGCCAGGGCAGTCTGCAGGTCGGTGTCATCAATTTGGGCTAAAAGATCGCCCTGTTTTACAACCTGGCCGGGTAATATATGAATCTCTTCGATAGTGCCACTCAACCCGGAAGATTGAAAGCTGAAAACTTGTGGCGGCAGCGCTAACACGACTTGACCATCAGCCGCTATAGTCGTCTGAAAAACTCTGATTGGGGTGGGGAGCGAAGTTGGCGTGGCTTCGGGCGTAGGGGTTGACTGGTTAAAGCCGACGATAACGGACTCAGGCGTACACGCGGCCAGGATCAGCCAGCTTACGGTCAAAAAAATTGTAAGTGCCCCGTATCTCAGCTTAGCGGTGACCGGTAGGAGATTATTGATGAGCGTGCTATGACTCTCGTTTCGCCTCATTATTGTCTTCAGGAAACCAAAGATGGCTCATACTAGAAATGATATCGGTTAGCCGCTTGACGAGCCACGCAAAGATACCCGAAATGATAACAAAAACTCCTATATTGACAACTAAAGGCAATCCTAATTGTTGGACACCACTCGTGAACAAATAGATCATAATAGCGAAGAGCAAAACAATTACACACGCCACTAATAGGAGCAATATTATCGCCTTCCAAAGAGAAAGGGGGGCTTTTCGAGTTTTTTGCCTCTGTTGAACGTCGGACATCGAACTGATCCTCCTGCTATGTCCAAGATAATCATAGCTTCAAGGCAGGTATTTTGGCAAAAGCAATGATACTATGCCGTCGCAAGTTTTGCCGCAAATACCTTGAATGCGTATTCTCAATGAAATCGATATTGACAAACGCGCTATTCTGAGGTATAATAATTACAAATTACGTGTAATTTGTAATTCCATTTCGATTTTATAGGAGAAACAACTATGGAAGATCAAGCAAAAAGCAATGGCAGTAATGAAAGCGCCGCCGAAACTGTGACGACCGAGGCAGCGGCGGCTGCACAAGAAGCCGGAGCCGGAACGACCAAGAAGAAAGACAAAATTAAGGGAGAATTCAAAGAAGGTGTAGAGGTAGCCGGCAAAACTTTAAACGAGGCCATAAAGCAGGTGGAGAGCCTGGGTAAAGCCTTAGGTAGCGCGCTTCAAGATCGCGCCAATGTGGTGATGGTGCGCGTAAATGACGACAGTCTAAGATATTTAGATATGCTGGTTGAGGCGGATATTACGAACAGTCGCTCAGAAAGTGCCGCTTTTCTGATCAACGAAGGCATTAAGGCAAACGAGTCCCTCTTTAACAAAATTCGTGACATCACCGATCAAATTACTACACTCAAATCGCAGCTTCGTGAAGTCGTAAGCACCGAGGAATAATTTCGCTCAACCTTACCATAGCAGGGAGGCCGGGCCTCCCTGTTTTATTTTGGCCCGGTATTCTGCTCTGGCCTAACTGTTTTAAGATGGATCGCGCCGATGTTTTCAAGAGTAACAGGGGGATCGTGCTCCGGAGTCCAAAAAAAACGGGCACTCTGAAAATCTTGGGTCAGGCGTCCTTCCCACAAAAACGGTTCGCTGATCGGTAAACCAAAACGGACATTGCCTCCGTGGTCCAGAAAGAAGCGCAAAAAGTCGCCGCTGAGGGAATGGCCGGTCCCGGAAAAATAACGGCTGTTCGCCTTTCCGGCGGCAGGAACGGAACTGTTGGGGATGGGCGGGCGGCGTCGATGCAAGAGGTCGCCCAGCCAACCCACTGTCACCCGATAGGCCATCTCATTTTCAGGGTGGTATTCCAGACGCCCCTTCTCAAAATATTGTACCCGCCAACCATTAACGACAAACTCATCGGTAAGTGGATATCCCAAACTATCGACCCCGCCGAGGTGACAAAAAAAATCTAAGAATTCTCCCCGGACCGTATGACCCGTCTTGTCGAATAATTGAGATTCAGTCATTTTTGGGGAAACCGTTGGCCCACTGCTACAGGATACTAGCAGTAGGCCGACCGCTAACGCCAGCCATTTGCTAATCATCAGTTTCCAAATTCAAATATCTTTGTCATCAATGATACCTGCGTAGTCTTAGCCGAACCTCGGCAGGCGCATCGCTTGTCGCCACCGGGTTTGGCCGCCAAATTTAGAAAAGTTATCGAAACAGGCAGATCATGTGACAGAGTCAAAGTAAAATGTTATAATTACATTTGTTTGCCAGCTGTAAAGTTGGTTGTACGGTAACACCGACTCCCAGTACTACACTCCACCTGTAAAGTCATATCTACACCGCTTGGAAAATTAGCCCTATGGCGGCCGTATTAGCACATCGTAGAAGTGAATATTTTGGTCTGCGGCCTCTGGACCCAATGAAGGATTTGGGAGGCGTAGCAGACCTAATCGAGCAGGCCTTTGCTAATGAATTAGATCGTGCCGGACAGAGTGCTCTGCGCGAGCTGCGGTGGTTGAGTCGTTTACGACCTCTGCTGTGGTGGATGGTCTATATGAATCCCGATCACAGCGATTTTCTTTCGGGTTTTGTCTGGGAAGAAAACAACAAAATTGCTGGGAATATTACTGTAAATCGGACTTCACCAGGGTCACGACGGTGGTTGATCAGCAACCTTGCCGTGGCCAAAGATTACCGGCGGCAAGGCATCGCGCGCAGTCTAATGGATGCCGGGCTTGAGTTGGTTAAAGAGTATAACGGATTATCAATTTCACTTCAAGTTCGGGCCGATAATGTCGCGGCCAAGCAGCTCTATGAGTCGCTTCACTTCAAAGAGATATCAGGCACAACCCACCTGCGGATCAGACGCGTTCCCCTTGTCGAACCGAGCTTGGAATTATCTCAGCTACCCACCGGAATCTTGTTGCGGTCGCGAACGTTTAGTTTGGCAGATGCGCGTCGAGCTTATAACCTAGCTGCTGCGGCGATGCCTCTTAAGGCTCAGAAGGAATGGCCTTTACGACAGCGTAGTTTTCAGCTGACGCCCCAGGAAAAGATTGGCGGATTCTTTCGTTGGTTGGTCGGTAGCGGGCCAGCGGCGCATTGGGTTCTCGAGGATGGTCAACGTTTTATCGGTCTGGTCGATGTTGAGCCTCGCCCCTTTGGCCAAATGCACCGGATGAACTTGGTTATCCATCCGGACTGGAGGGGGTATCTTGAAAGGCCGCTCATTAGTCGGGCCTTAAATTATTTATCCCCTTGGCGCAATAACAGTGTTGCGATTAAACATCCGTCCAATCATACTGAGGCCATTGAAATCTTTAAGGAATTTGGTTTTCGAGAGACCCAGACCCTGTTCTGGATGAAACGAGAAATGTAACCCGGCCGGAATCGTGCATTTATTTCTGTTGTGTTATACTGTCGCAGCCAGGATACCCTCCTGGTTCTGAAAATTCTGTTTAAGACAGTTCGAGTCTCGCGAAGACGATTTTTTGGCACCCGATGAGACTGAGTTTAGACTCAGTCTTTTCTTTATTCGGATCATGTTGGACCTATCGATAATCATTGTAAATTACAATACGTGTGATTTATTGCGAGATTGTCTCAGTTCAATTTATCGTAGTCAAGCGGGTATTGCGTTTGAAGTAATCGTTATCGATAACGCCTCGCCTGACAACAGCGTTGAAATGGTTTCAACGGAATTTCCGCAAGTTGAACTCATCGTCAGTTTGGCCAACAGCGGGTATGCCTGCGCCAACAATCTCGGTCTCCGGCGCGCAGGATTTCTTGGGTTAGGACAAGCGGCCCCCCATGCACCGCGTTATGCACTGTTGCTTAATCCCGATACGGTGCTTCCCCCCATGGCGTTAGCCGATATGGTCGCCTTTATGGATGAGCGGACCGATATTGGTGCCGCCGGACCAAAGTTGGTCAAACTGGACGGTTCGTTAGATCTAGCCTGCCGGCGCTCATTTCCCACGCCTGAGGTCAGCTTTTATCGCATGCTGGGTCTGTCGAAGTTATTTCCTCACAGTCGGCGTTTTGGTCGTTACAATATGACCTATGCCAATCCTGACGAGTTATTGGAAGTTGATGCGGTCGTCGGTGCGTTTATGCTCGTTCGTCGCGAGGCCATCGATCAAGCAGGATTACTTGATGAAAATTATTTTATGTATGGCGAAGATTTGGATTGGGCCTACCGAATCAAAATGAAGGGCTGGAAAATTTTTTACAACCCGGCTGTGACCGTGACTCACATCAAACGGGCCTCGAGCCGGCATAGTTTAAAGGATAAAATAGAGTTTTATCGAGCTATGGACATCTTCTATCGAAACTTTTATGCGGATAGCACGCCTCTATGGCTGCACGGCCTAGTATTAGCCGGGATAAATTTACCTTGGCGGTCATACCAGCTTAGAAATTACCTGTTCAATTTAAGAAATTCCACTTTGAACAGCAGTCAATCCGCAAAGGTATAAGCATGAAGCAGCGAGCGCCTTTATTGTTTGCGATTTCATTGGTAAGTATAGACGCTTTTATGGCTGGCTTGGCCTTTTTTATGGGGTACCAGCTTCGCCTGCGTACAGAATATGAGGGTATTCAACCATTTTCCTCGTACTGGGGCATGTTGCTGATCCATACGCTGTCGACAATTACCGTTTTCTTCTTTTATCGATTGTATCATCGCCAGCGCTCGCTGTCTTACCTCGACCAATTTTACGCCCTTTTTGGAGCTGCTTCGGTTGGAACTATCATCGCCATTGCCTTCACCACATTCATCTACAAAAACCAGTTAGATTACCCTCGCCTGATGATGGTTTATTCTTGGATCTTAACCATATTATTTACTTCGCTTGGTCGTCTCGTTCAGTCGCGGCTGCAGCTGGCGCTGCAAGCACGAGGCTGGGGTGAAGAAAGGGTATTGATCGTGGGCACCGGCGAGGTGGGGCGGATGGTCCTCCAAAAAATTCGTCGTTCACCTCGACTCGGCTATCGGGTGGTGGGTTTCGTCGCAGACGGCGCGAGTGCCAAGGCTGTCCAAAGCTGCCCGGTGTTGGGTGCCACGGATGACATCCCCCAACTGGTTGAGTCGGAGCGCATTAATGAAGTTATCATTGCTATGCCCGAAGCAACTCATCACGAAATCCTCAAAGTTGTGAGCAAGTGCGATCGGGGACGGGTTTCGATCAAGGTGTTCCCTGATGTATTTCAAATGATGGCCAGTGAGGTATCGATTGGAGATCTGGCAGGCCTGCCCCTGCTAACCGTTGGCGACACAGCCTTACGCGGTTGGCGGCTGACCGTTAAACGCTTGATGGATGTCGCCGGCAGCGCCGCGACGCTGGTACTGCTTTCGCCGATAATGATGCTGGTGGCCTTATTAGTTAAGCTTGACTCGCCCGGTTCCGTTTTATACACCCAGGAACGGATGGGGCTGGATGGCAGAAGCTTTATGATGCTCAAATTTCGCTCGATGCGCTCCGATGCTGAAAATGAAACTGGGCCGGTCTGGGCGACCGCCAACGACACCCGGCGGACGCGCCTGGGTACAATTATGCGCCGCTTCTCGATCGACGAACTGCCCCAACTGATCAACGTTTTACTCGGCGAAATGAGCCTGGTTGGCCCTCGTCCGGAGCGACCGGTATTTGTTGAACAATTCAGAAGCAGTATCCCGCGTTATATGGATCGGCATCGAGAGAAGGCCGGGATTACCGGTTGGGCGCAGATCAACGGCCTGCGGGGCGATACATCCATCATTGAGCGGACCAAATACGACCTGTGGTATATCGAAAACTGGTCCGTCGCACTTGACATTCGCATCTTGATTCGCACGATTGTGAATATTTTTATCGACGACACTGCCTACTGAATGCGGCGACTCGATTGTGGCGCCTCAGGCTCATTTTGAACTCGTAGGTCCATAAAGTAATCATCCGGCAAGCCGCAGCTTGTTTCACGTGAAACAATCTGCAGAGTGTTTGCTTAATCAGGAGCGTTCATTGTCTCGCATTTGCGATTATGAGGGCAGCCAATACCGCACCGATTTCTGGGAAGGGCAAAATCGGCACTATGAAGACCGCGTGGAGCGCATCGCACTCCACAAACTGCTGCCGCCCCGGGGAAAACATCTCATCGAAGTTGGCGCAGGCTATGGCCGGTTAGCCGATCTGTATGACGGTTATGAGCAAGTTGTCCTATTAGATTATGCTCGGACGCAGCTGGAGCAAGCTCGTGAAGACCTGGGCCACGATGCCCGCTTTATATTTGTGGTTGCCGATGTCTATCAAACGCCTTTTGTCGAAAATCTTTTCGATGCTTTGACGATGGTCCGGGTCATGCATCACCTGGCCGACGTGCCGGCTGCGTTGTCCGAACTTCACCGAATTATGACCCCCAACGGTATGGCCGTTATCGAGCACGCCAGTAAATTCCACCTAAAATCGCTGGGCCGTTGGCTGCTGCGCCGGCAGGCGTGGAGTCCGTTCGACCACCAACCGGTTGAATTTGTCGAGCTAAATTTTGATTTTCATCCTGTCTGGATGCGCCACCAATTTGAACACGCCGGCTTTCGTATCGAGAATATTCGGACGCTGTCGCATTATCGCCTTAATCTACTGAAAAGATTTATCCCTACCTCGTGGTTGGTCACTTTGGATAGGTTGGCCCAACCTACCGGCAAATGGTTTCAACTCAGCCCCAGTATTTTCTTGCAGGCTCAGGTCCAAAAACCGGTTCGGCCCTCGCCCCCCGGCTTTTTCCAATGCCCTGCGTGTCTGTCCCCAATTACCTCCCGCAAAAAAATGGGGCCTGAGTTCCCAGACGCCGACCTGCTTGTGTGCCAGTCCGGGCAACATCACTGGTCATTTAGGCATGGTATTTACGACTTCAAGACCCCGGTTAGCCGCGGCTGAACCCTCATTCCTAATTAAAATCACTACACGTATTGAAAATCGGGTTTACATATGTTATCATAAAGCGATTCGAACTTGTCATGATTTCGTGTAATTTTTTAACAGCAAGAGCCGTCGTGGAAATTATTTAGGCCCAAGCCGCTTATAAGTTTTCGGTTTCGTAAGTCTACCTAGATAGCGGCACACAGCAATTATATTATATTATTACCGGTTAGCCGATAAAGCTCAAATTTCGAAGGGAGGAGCACTGATGATTAGACCAGGCTCAAAGATTAGCGACCGCTTAACAACACTTGTCGTAATCCTGCTCGTCGCCTCGGCATTGGCCACTACCGCGTTTAGTGGTATGACCACCTCTGCCGAGCCGAGCCTTGACCGGCAGCTGCCCATGGAAATCGATCGTAGTCCCGGCATTGTGCCAAGCTCGGGGGGCGGCGATGCCGGCGGCACGGGGAGCGCGGTTGGGGCCGCCACCGCAGGTAATGTTATCAGCAATGGCGGCTTCGAGGAAAGGGGGCCAAGCGGCGTTGCCACCAACTGGCAGCCGTTTGCCAACGGCCGGGCTCAAGTGGGCTGGTATGATGAAACCTGGCCTGAGGCCGTTAAAAGTGGCGACCATGCCCAGTTGATGGAGATTTTTCAGGTTGATGGCGATGTGCGGGACCGGGTGATTGCAATCTACCAAACAGTAGACGTGGCTCGCAATGGCGAATACAACTTGACCCTGCAAGCCTTAATGCGCAGTGACGCCCCGCAGGATCTCAGAAATAAGGATGAGTATGAAATGAGTTGGGGTGTCGATTTTTCCGGCTCCGGAAATTATGACAATGTGGAAAAGTGGGTGCAAATGCCGCTGACCGAGCAGCTGCGGATTGGCTCGAATGGTGACTTTCCGGATGACCAATCCTTATTTTACGAAACGGTTACCGGCACCGTTCGTACGGGTAATAGCAATCGAATTAGCCTTTTCATCCGCGGAGTCAAAAAATTTCCCACAGGTACCGAAGTAAATTTTGATGTAGATGACGTTAGCTTAGTGGGTCCGTCCCAAACAACAGTCATAATTAAGCCGAGCGATGATACCAGGCAGGACAGTAATCTACCGGTCTCCGGTACAACACTACCCAAGAATGTTTCCGTCGGAGCACTCTTCTTGGGCGCTCTGGTCTTGATTGTACTTGGAGCCGGGGCTACGGCTAACCTCCTGCGAAAACAAGAAGACCAATAACCTATTCGGCTTTTTTTTTATCGACAAAATTTGCCCGATTTATAGGCTAGGTAGGACTGCACTTAATCGTGGTTGGTCAATTCCCGCCCTGCCTAATGATTGAAATCATCAGCTGCTATGGTGTTAATAACCCCCTAAATCGGCGCATTTTAACCTGTTTTTAACAGGTTTTGCCTAGTAGCGGGGCGTTTCAACGCCTGGCCCAAGGGCGCAAATAGGCAACCACGGTTTTATGTAGAGCTACCACAGGCTAAACCAGGCCCCAATGTTGTGGCGCCTGGTGCCGGTCTTGCCCATTTTTGGGGGTTGTATGTTTGGAACGGAACGATACAGATACCAGGGTGCTTTTCATCTCTTTAATTCCTAAAATTGTAAGATTTAAGAATAGAACGGTTGCTCACTGGCAACGTCAACGCCAAGCCGCCTGCCCGCGCCGGCACCGTCGAAACCTCTCAGCTAACCATTTCTCCAATAAGGCATATACCGGGCTTAACTACATCATTTGTTCAGGATCAGGCCATAAGACCTGGAAAAGCGTGGGCGGCGCATCGCTCCACCCAAAAACCTTCTGCGCTTTGTCCACTTCCACAAAATATAGTATACTGGGCTTTATTATACCACTAATACTGGACCGAATTTATCGTCGTAAATGTCTGAAAATGCCCAACGGTGGTTAACGGTTGCCCTTGATCACTTCATGGGGCGAGCGTATTTGAAACTTGCTAGGGCCTGTTGATATTTTGATTTTATGTCACTCTGAGCGACCAACGGGAGCACCCAAAGGGCACAGGCGGAGAGTCCCTCAAAACGCTGTTTGCAAGATCCGTCCCCAGGGATTCTTCGTCGCTACGCTCCTACTAAGAAACTTCCGGTAGGCCGGGGGACGTGGGGGGTAGCTCCCCCAAGTTTCTCCCCTTTTTGAACGATGTATTAGCATCGTTGATCACTCAGAATGACATCTTTTTGAAGATGTCAACAGAACCTAATCCCTTTATGGAAAATTAAAAAATTATCGAATTAAGGGAGTTCAGTCGTGAAAGTCTCCTGCTTACAAGAGAATTTGGCAAAAGGATTAGGTATTGTCGGGCGGGCGGTGGCCAGCCGCAGCACCTTACCGGTTTTATCCAACGTACTGCTGGCCACGGACAACGGCCAACTTAAATTATCTGCTACAAACCTGGAAATTGGCATTAATTGCTGGGTGGGCGCCAAAATTGAGGAAGAGGGAGCGATCACAGTGCCCGCTCGCCTCTTGGGAGAATTTGTCAACTCTCTTCCGCCAGAACGAATTGATCTAAAGCTCGATCAAGAGATACAAACCCTGAATTTGCGCTGCGCTCGTTTCGAGTCGAATATTAAAGGGATTGACGCCCAGGAATTTCCGCTGGTTCCGACTGCTTCGGAAAATGAAGAGACAATCAAACTTGATCCGGTTTCACTCCGGACTATGATCGATCAGGTGGTCTTTGCGGCCGCAACGGATGAAAGTCGCCCTATCTTGACCGGGGTGTTAGTGCAATTTAATGAAAACAACTTAATCATGGCCGCGGCCGACGGTTTTCGCCTTTCGGTAAAGTCTGCGCTCGTCAATCAGAACCTTAGCGAAATAGTTGAGGTGATCGTCCCGGCACGTGCGCTTATGGAACTTGCCCGTATTTCGGCCGACCAGGAGCAGCCCGTCGTAGTCAGTATCGTGCCGGCTCGTAAGCAAATCCTGTTCCACCTGGAGAACATTGATCTCGTTTCTCAAATGATTGAGGGCAAATTTCCTGACTATCATCAAATTATTCCGGCCAGCTACACAACCCGCAGTGTCATCGACACGACCGCTTTCCTCAAAGCAGCGCGGGTGTCACATCTTTTTGCCCGCGATGCAGCCAATATCGTTAAGCTGGAGATTTCTCCGAGCGGCGATGAATTAATGAATGGCCGGGTGACCCTGATGGCCACAAGCGCCGAATTAGGTGACAATGTGGCCGACGTGGATGCCTCGATCGAAGGGGATCAGCTCGAAATCGCCTTTAATGCCAAGTATTTGATCGATGTTCTTTCCGTTTTGGACAGTCCTCAAGTGGTCCTGGAAACCACGGCGGCGTCTAGCCCCGGCGTACTTCGACCGGTAGGCGACGAGAATTTTACACACGTTATCATGCCAATGCATATTTCACGATAAAATGTGAGACGCTTAGATAGCAAAAGAGGCCGGCCTTTAGGATATGTCAGCGGCGTATCATAAACGAAAAGTCCATTTTCTTAAGCAGCTAACAACCTCAACAACAGCCCATGCACCAAAAGTAGAGCAATCAAGGCCCCGACCAGTGAGCCGTAGACAACCTGCCGGGGAGTGTGGCGTTTCAGGCGAATGCGTGACCAGCCAACCAGGGGGATTAGCAGCATGACCGGCCAGGCGTAGTAAGACCCGGCGACCATCATCGTTGCCGTGGCCGCTGCGGTGATCGTTGCTCCGTGAAAGCTGATTTTCCAATAGAGCGTCACCAAGCTTAAGATTCCCACCAGCACGATCGTTGATAATAGTATGGCCTCCACGATGGGTGAGGCTTCCCAGTAACGAATTAACCCGAGACAGATAAAAAACCAGACCATCAAGACGGTCAAGGGGCGTAGGCGTGTCTGGCGGCTCGGCATATAGATATCTTCTAAGGCACCCTGGTGTACTAACCACAGCAGGTAACCCAGTGGCGGCAGTACCAGCAAAGGCATGAGTAAAGCCAGCCAGACTAATACCTCCAGCGGATTATCACTATAGCTGAAGGTAATCACCGAGGTAAGAACAACACCTACGATATGAGGGCTAATGACGTGG
Organism: Anaerolineae bacterium; assembly: GCA_041576335.1. Taxonomy (GTDB): domain Bacteria; phylum Chloroflexota; class Anaerolineae; order 4572-78; family J111; genus JANQQF01. The sequence continues at coordinate 21,519 of JBFGLD010000005.1, forward strand.
GATATCCAACGAGCGATCGCTTCATCGTGGTATTTGATAACCTGGGCAGTTTGTTTAAATGATGAGAATATTGGTAGCATTGCTCAACTCCTATGAATTGAAGATGAGAAATCCCCTCACTCACTCTTCTTAGATTATATTGTAAATAATGGTGCGATGACCGTCAAGGAGGCAATGGTACCGGCAGTAATAATCAGCCGCTTAATTCTACTCAAGAAACCAAGTTTTGGTTTTTTTGGGTTGTCCGGAGGAAATTGAAGCTTAGAGCTTAGAGATCGATACCTCTCAATCTCTAAGCTCTGAACAGATACCCATATTATTATGTGAGGCAGTTCACTTAACCGTAAGCAAGGCGATTCTCGGGTAAAATTTGTCGGATCCGGGCATGCATGCTTGCGCTACCAGCCGCGTCCGGCCAGCAATTCCCCTTCGGGGAGGCTGCTGACGTTAATGCCGACCATCGGTTCGCCCAAGTTTTTACTGACCTCGGCCAAAATTTTGGGATTGTTGTAGTGGGTCACGGCCTCAACAATGGCTTTGGCTCGCTTGGCCGGGTTTCCACTCTTGAAAATACCGCTCCCCACAAAAACACCATCTACGCCAAGTTGCATCATCATGGCCGCGTCGGCCGGCGTAGCCACACCGCCGGCGGCAAAGTTTACTACCGGCAGCCGGCCTACCTCTTTTGTTTCTTTAACCAAGTCGTATGGGGCACCGATTTCCTTAGCATAGGTCATCAATTCTTCATCGGGCATTGTCTGAAGGCGGCGAATCTCTCCTAATACGGTCCGAGCATGTCGGACCGCCTCGACGACGTCGCCGGTGCCAGCTTCGCCCTTGGTGCGGATCATGGCCGCCCCTTCGCCAATGCGGCGTAAGGCTTCGCCCAAGTTGCGGCAGCCGCATACAAAGGGGACTTTGAATAGATGCTTGTTGATGTGATGCATCTCATCGGCCGGGGTTAATACCTCGCTCTCATCAATGTAATCAACCCCCAGGACCTCCAATATC
>JBFGLD010000006.1:0-22108 GCA_041576335.1 Anaerolineae bacterium
GAACAGCAGCAGTTCTGAATAGGGAGTCAAAAGTCGGGTATAGGGATCAAATTTATTATGACTGCCTATGTCATTCTGCCCAAACCTGGCCATAAGGCCGGATTTCAGCCAAACCCACAGGTAAACCACGCCCATAGCCGCTAAAATGTTTACGCTTAGAAAAACAGGCATCAGGTAGCGATCCTGCTTATGGCTGCCAATCGTCATTGCCAGGGCATACGCCAAGACGAAGATTACCAAGATTGCGCTGCCTCTGATGCGGAAGGGGTTGTCGGGTATAGAATTTACCACCGGCCGCTTCAAAAACCACCATTTCATCTGGCGTAGGCCGGCCAGCCCCGCCCCAATTAAGCCAACGAGTCCCAGCGGTGTGAGACGCATAAAAAAGACAACCGGATAAAAAAGGAAGCCAGGGTCGTCGTTTAGGTAGGTTTGACCCAGGAAAAAGAGGCTGACCCCTTCAGATCCAACTTTGCGGGTTGTGTAATTGTAAACCAAAGCCAGTGTCTCCAACGGCGTTACCCACATTGAGGGCCAGAGCAAGACCCAGGTGAGGCCCGCGGCGGCGATCCAGACCAGACCAAACTTCATGAGAGAGAGTGAGAATAAGCAAGAAGGGAGTCGGGCGTATCGGGGGTGATCCCGGCTGCTGATCTCATCCGGCCTATTACCTGGCCGGCAATAGATGAGTAGGCCGGTCAAGGCAATGGCCGGGGCGATGGCGAGCGCCTGAATTTTGGTCAGCAGGCTCAAACCGCCAAATATTCCGGATAAAATGATATAGCGCCAGTGACGCTTCTGATAAAAAAAGACTAAGATGAGAATTGAGAGCGTCATCAAGCCGGTAATCACAGCTTCTGCCCGGTTAACTCGCGAGTCACTCAAATAAAAGGGGTCGAGCGCAATAAGCAAGCCGCTGACCACGGCCACCCGGTTACCAAACAGGCGCCACACAGCCCAAACCACAGCTAACGCCACCACGGTGTTGAGCAACACAACAGGAAAACGCTGATAACCCAGAAAGGCTTCGCGATCCCATTCGTGAAACAGGAGATACAGACCCGGTTCGCCGATCCACTGCCCCTCTTTTAGAGAACGTCGCCCTGCTTCAAGTAAGACCCAGATGCTTTCAGCCCAGACCGGCACGATTCCGGGATAACCATCACCCACCCGCGTGGCCGCCAGATCCGCCCGGCTGAGGGCAAGAACAAACTCTTCGGCCCAGCGCCAGCGATCGGCTTCATCGACGATCACATATTGATTTAGGGCTGTTAAGCGCGGCAGAACCATCAGCAGGATGAGGCCCACCGCCACAAGCCATTTAGCCCGGAAAATACGACAACAGCGTTTCAATAACCTCCTAACTTCGCGACCAAGAAATTTCCAAACAAACCCGGTGAACCTCCCAGGGTCTGACTGGACTGTATATGATCGGGATCGCGCGGGTCGTCAACCGAAACGCGCCCAAGATTTGAGTATAACATTTTTGCCCGCTCCAGTCACGATCATTGCTGCGCCCGATAGAGACAAACGCTCGTCAGCTGCCCTGGCCGTTGAAAATGAGTCAACGGTTTCAGGTATGGCCACCGGTTTAAATCGACCCGATCGCAATCGGTTGATTCTGAGATCAGCACATACACAGGCCTAGTCTGTTGTGACAACATCACGACCATTTCCTCGGGATTAAGGTCGGATAAATCAAATCGGGTGTAGACAATACGTTCCCGTTGATCAAACAAGTAGATTTGGGAAATGCTGCGCAGAGCCCCGGGGTATTCCTCCGCCGCAAACAGAATCTGGCCGGAAGGCGGAATTTGCGTACGCAGGTAAGCGGAGGTTTCACGCAGGCCATAACCGGCATGTACCCCACTCACGTACTGGTAACGGTCAATCGCCACGAACGGCGCTCGAGGCGGATCGATCAGCAGCCAATAATCAAACCACAGGGCCGGCAGGATAGTGATTATCACCAAAGCAGCCCAGTTGAGCTGTGCCCAATAAAGCGAGCGGGGTCGTTGCCGCAGATAGGATTGCAGTGTATCAGCCACTCTTACCAACGTCCGAGCCGCTAACAGCAGCAGAAACGGCACTGCCGGCATTAAATAGCGAGGATACCAACGCCCCGGTTTTGATAATACCACAAAGACGATCAAAGTCAGACCGGCTGCACTAAGCAGAAACAACTCGTCACGCTGCCAGCGGATCAAAGCAATCCCCGCTCCCAGGAAAACCCACAAACAGATCAACCAAGATAGGTTTTGCCCCAGAAAATAAAGTGTGTCCTGTGCATTCAGCCACCAAGTCACCCCAAAAGCGGTGTCAGGGCGGCTTAATCGCATCCGCTCCCAAACAGGTCCCCAGTGGGTGGTGAAATTGACGACCAGCGGCAGCAGGCCCAATAGACCAATGCCGTAGGATAACAATAACCAGCGCCAGGGGAACCCACGTAAGAATGGGCGGTAAAACGCAAGGGCCAATATCGGCAGCACACCCTGCGTGAACCCGTTGAACTTGATCAGGCTAACCAGTAACAGCGAAATACCCAATCCTAAACTAACCATGAAACCGGGCGTCCGTATCAACAACACACTAAACAAAGCCACATAGATGGCTAAGACCGCCATCGGGCCGTCCACCAAGACCATCCGGTCGTGGAAAATGGTATAAGGGGCAACCAAATAGAATAAAGCCGCGAGTAAGCCGGTCGATCGGTCAAACAACTGTCGTCCTAACAAATAACAGCCTACCAGCCCTAACAGACCAAAACCGACCGACACGAGTCGCCCTCCCCACAGCAGTTCCGTCTCAGGAAACAGAGGTAGGACAAGGCTCATAATCCACACCGGCAGAACCTTGCCCTCATCAGCAATTTCCAACAGTGCCCCTTTCTCAGCCATTTCCAGGGCCCAGCGAATATGAGTCGCTTCGTCAACAAACGCGGGCAAATCGGTTAGATACCACAATCGGCTAATAAAGTAGCCGGCAAGTAAAATAGTTTCAGGGATAAATTTGGGCCAAGGACGAGCAGCTTGAGGCACCATAGGTTTATTATTCCTTATAAGTTATCTAGGCAACTTATACACTTTCAGCAATGGCCCGGGACGGGTACGCCAGATCGTTTCTCCGGCGGGACCATAAAGTTCATCCAGGTAGAACCAATTCGCTGTATTGGTTCGATAAGGGTTAAAGGTCTTTAGCAGCGTAGCCTCTGCTTCAAGACGGGCCAACTGGGCTGAACGCATTGTCTCCTCGGCCGGGTTTTCCCAATGGCGACCAGAGGTAAAGTTACTAACGACCAATATGTCCGCACCGGTGTTCAGATAATGTTCAAGCCCGTCTTTAAATTGCCGGCTGCCGCTCAGATTATCGGCATCATACGGCCACTCTTTGTCCTGAAAAACCGTGTTGGGCAAAATCGAGTAGCTTTCGCGGGCTACTCTGGTGCCTGCCGGGACATTTTCTGTAAACCATTGGGTTGCTATCTCACGCGTATCGGGCAATGTCAACAGATGATCAAACCACACTAAGCTGGCCAATGGTTGGGCCAGCAGCACAACCAACGTCAGCCCCCAAATCAACCTCGGATGTCGCTGCCAAGTAGACCATTGCTGCGCCAACCCGACCAATTGGCCGGCGACAAAAATAATCAACGGCGGAACAGCAGGCAAGATAAAACGGGCAAAGACGATTTTCTGGCTTCCGATGAACCCGAAGAGTAGTATTGAAAAGATAACTAATATCAACTGGTGCGGATAAAAGAAAAGTTGAGGCAGGCTCAAACAGATCAGAACCACCAAAATCCAGCCGATTCCCCAACTCAATACCTCCCCATAAAAAAGCCAACCCGAACTTTGGGCCATCTGCAACCCTTTATAACCGGAAGTGCCGTAAAGCAGGTGTTGGTTTATGACTTCAACATATTCGGGTAATCGCCAGAAAATATGGGCCGAAATCAGGGCGAAAGTCAGGGTCATAAGCCCGATACTCAGGGCCAGATGACGATCATTTCGTTTAGACTGCATGAAATGGGCCAGCAATAACGCTGCCAGAACCAGCCCTCCTGTCAATTTCGCCGCTGCTGCGCAACCGGCGATGAAACCGGCCATGATGTAGTTCAAATGGCTTGGCTTTTGTAGTAACCGAACGCTGAAGTAAATCCCCAATAAGACAAAAAAGGTCACTGCGCTATCGTTGACCGCAAAGTGGGCTTCCCGAGCCGGCAAAAACAGGCCCGCTAGCAAGATCATAGCAACTAGCCCGGCGGGACGACTGTAGATGCGTTTGCCAAGGGCATAGGCCAAAGCAACGGTCAACATACTAAACGCGAAGCTCCACAGTCGAGCAAATACGTAGCTTTGGGTCAGCCAGTTAGCAGTTTGATTATAGGGTGATACTGCAAACCAGAGCCAATAGCCGGCCCATAACACATAGTTAAACAGCGGCGGGTTAATCAGCTCCAGATTCATCTCGCCGCTGGTGTGCCAGGCTAGAACCGGATCGATATATTTATCTTCGTCGGGGTGAAATTTGTATGGAAGCCCAAAGTCAATTCCCCAAACTCGTACCAAACAGGCGAGGCAGAGACAAACATTAATCCAGAGTTGAGACCGGCGCATAAGTGACATCTAGCAAAATGATAATATCATTCCACAAGGACGGCAAATCAAAATCCAGGCGATTCGATCGACCCCTTGATTGTAAACACTCATGGCACCAGCAGCGGCCCTAAGACCAAAGCATTTTCACCGGATGTATCTACCAATAATGGTAACCGGCTCAGGTCTTCGGGGCGATACAACCCGACATATATATTGTAACGACCGGCAGGTAAGTCAGGCGGGAGCGGCAGCCAAGTCACCTCTTGAATGACCGCACCTTTGGGCCACTTAGAGGTTGGCAAGAGCCCCTTGTAAGGTTGATGATCAGCGTTCACCAAGGTGTTATGGGTAGCATCTCGTAAGTGCACAAAAATTGCATAATCTGTATCGAGCTTTGTTTGCACTTGCCAAAGCAATTTTAAGGCGACCCGGTCGCCGGGAGCCGCGGATGTATGAGACAGAGTATAGCCGTGAAAAATTATCTGCTCTCCAAATTGGGCCCGGAGCGGACGGTCAGGATTAGGATCGGTATCGATTTTTGCAAAAAATAAATCATCTTCACCGTAATGGAACCGTCCCAAGTATTTGGTTTTTACCCAGTCCATATAATCCGGCAAATATTTCGGAATACGATTGGATACGGCAGCGACGAGCTGGCAGTCATATCGATCGCTAATTGAAATTAATTCCTCCGATTTCAGGGCGCCTGATTTTAGTCGATTGCTGGAAACCTCGGCCAATTCCGGGGGCGCCATGCGGCCGCTCCAATATAGCAGAGGCATATCGTCGGTAATGAGGCAATCATCCGGAGCGGTAACCTCTTGAATGAACGCCAGCGCTTCCACCTCGTCAGTTGGGGGTTGTGGGACCGCAGCCCGCGCCTGCCACAGGGCCAGGGCAGCCGGTACCTGCCAAAAGTAGAGCAGGGCCAACAGTACAACGCCACCAAGAGCAATGATTTTGAATTTTGTCAACGTGGGTGTGTATTTGCTGTCTTCAACCTTGTGATTGCTGCCTGTAGTTGTGACTTGGGCGGCACTCTTTCGATTTTTGAACCACCACATAACGTTATCAATCCAGAAGGAGACGGCTAAGCCACCAAATGTACCCAGGAGTGGCAATAGGATCACAAAATGTTTATCACGTAGCGGAGTATGGATTATTAACATGGCCACGGCCAGGCCGAGCCAAACAAGCATAAGCCACAAATCCTTCTGACGACGGACCCAGGCTATAATAAGGCCGGCCAGCGCTAAAATCATCAGCGCCATGTCACTCTGCACAAACTCCAGGCCAATTTCCAACCAAGGTTGCCAGAGACCCTCATCGGCCAGATAGACGGCTCGCGCTTCCAACCGTTGTCCGACAACTTGGGCAAAAACCGGGCCAAGATCAAACATAAAAATAACAAATATGATTGTAAGTAATAGTGCTCCCCCCCAGATGAGCAGGTCGATCAGCAAAAGCTTATAATTCACAATTTGTAATTTGTATTGCCAAAATTTCAATTCGTATTGAGTCGCCGGCGTCCGGTTGATCCCAATTGCCGGTTTTTCACCGTTGATCATAGCGGCGGCGTCGCTAATTAAAATCCAGCGGGTCAGCAAAATGAGCGGGAGCAAAGCCAACAAAAATGGGGAGAGGAACTTCGTCAACAAGCTAAATGCCATGCATACTCCGGCTAAGACCGGCAACAGTCGTCGTCTATCACCAGCATCTCGATAGAGCCAGGCCAAAAAGATAGCCCAGACCGACCAAGCCACAGAGGGAAACTCCCCCAGAATTGCACGCGAAAACTCAAATAGAGTTGGGGAAAAAAGGAGGAGAGCCGCCGCGACCACACCGGCAATCGCTCCGGCGAATTTACGAGCTACCAAAGTGATGCCCACCACGCCAAAAATTGTGTAAGCGACACTAAACCAACGCTGGGCATTTTCGGTAGGCCAGATTTGCCACACAGTTTCAAGAGCAAGGGGATAGAGCGGAGGATACGTGATATAAACTTCACTGTATGGCCGATATCCGGCCGACAGTAAGCGTAACCATATTAAATGGATACCCTCGTCCGCCGACAGGGAAAAACTGTGCAGCAGCTTGGCGCGTAAGAGGACTGCGGCCACGATAACCACTATGAGACTGAACCAAAACAAGCCCGTGTTTTGAATTTTGGATTTCATTTTCGATTGCAGATTTAATGTTACTGTCACGTCAAACTAAACACGGCGACCCTTCGGTATTTTGGTGACTTTCTTTGTAAATTATGGCGTACGAAATATACTGCCTTGGGCAAAACAATACGTGTCACTCGTTTTCAGGCGGTACAATTCGCATCATCACCTTATCATCCAAGGGAAAAACGCCGACGGTCTCGCCGGTCGATGGTCGCTCGATCCAGGCGCTAAGTCGATATACACCCGGCAAGGTATCCGGAAAGATGACCAAGGCAAAATCATCCTGCACAATCATACCCTCTTGCCATTGGTCATACGGCAGTGGGGCAGTGGTTTCAATGGGGTTACCCCAGCCTCGGGTGATCCCTTCGTCATCCAACAAGCTGATCCGAATCGGCTCCGCTTCTGCCTTGCCTTGCCACTCCCAATAAAGTGAGAGAATGACGACGCTTTCGGGATAGGCTGCGGTTACCGGCCGGCCCGCTTCGCTCTTCAAATGATACCCTAATAATTCAGCCTGACCAACCAGGCGCACTTCATCAGCAATAACGTGGGTCATGCTGACGGAGGGATAAACCCAGGCATAGTCGATGCCCTGCAGGGTCACCGTGTAAACAGGTGACCCGGATCGGAAATATTGTAGTGCGCCGGGCGTCGGCAATTCTCGCTGAACCTGGTTAATGTAGAACACGACAAAATCCGCGGCTAAGCCCGGCTTGGCACTGCGCGAGATTTTTTCATCCTCAATTTTGTAAATGGCCTTGCCGTTGAAGTAGGGTTCAAAGGTCGTGCTATACCACGACACCACCCGAGTCGACTCGGCCTGCGGCAGCCGGTTTAGATAAGCCGCCGCCTCGTTGAGACCTTCGCCCCAGCCGACCTGTACCGTCCGAGTTGCGACTGTTCCGCCTCCGGCAAATGGATTGTAGTAGGAAAAGTAATAGGGATGGTACGGCAGGACGAAGATAATTTGGAGGACAACTGCGGCTCCCGGCACGAGCCATGGCCGGCGGAGTGCGTAGCGCGTAGGGCGTATTCCCTGAGCTGTAAGGTGTGTAACGTACAAATAGCCAACGGCAGCCAGCATGCCAACGGCGGGAAAGGCAGGTAGGATGTAGCGGTCCTGCTTCTTGCCGCCGTAGGTCACGAGCAGGGTGTAAAGGATGAGGTAGGCTAGGAGAATTAAGGCGTAGTACCTGGTTTGTAGTACGCCAGGCATCAGGCGTGACGATTGGTTATCCCCTATAATCTGGCCTTCATCGGTCGGCTGTTGTTTCTCGGTAGTCCTCCGTCCTTCGCCATCTGCCAGGCGCCTTCCAATTTTTACTGTTCTCAGCAGAGCCCATACCGACAACAAAAACCCCAGAAAAACTACCGGTGTAGTGCGCAGCAGGATAATCAGCGGGTAGAACAATGCACCCGGATCGGCGACGGGCTGCCCCAGGAAAAAGCTCCCTTTTTGATGGGTACTGCCGGACGCCCGCAAGGCATCAGTAATGATGGCCGTAATCGGGCCGAGCGGATCAACCCACATCGCCGGCCAAAACAGCACGAATACGACCCCGGCAGCCAGACTCCACCCGACCATATCGATAAACCAGCGTTTGAGTACCCTCACAACCTGGAGCGCAGAGCGCGGGACAAAGGCAGCAAGATAAACGGTTAGCAAGGCCAATCCCTCAAAGGCGCCGATGAACAGAGCCGGATATTTTGAGAGAAAGGCCAATCCGGCACAGCCGCCGGACAGCAGGAGGAAGGTAAAACGCGGACCGCGGAACGAAACTTGACCAGGCTCACGATCGGCGTTCTCTCGCCCCTCGACTTTCATTCGTCGCTCGTTATCGGTCGCCTGTGGTCGGTCACTCACCAAGACATCAGCGTCGTTGTCAAGTTGGTCGCTCACAAATCTTAGAAATGCCAACAGCGACAGCCACATAAACGTCGTCACCAGGGCATCGTGGCCGAGGATACGCGACAAGGCCAAATAGAACGGATCGAGCGCCAGGAAGCAAGCTGCCAGCAGGGCTGCCCAACGACCCAACAGCGGCCGGCTCCACCAGTAGGTCACGCCCACCGCTGCCGCGGCCAGCAGCACACCCGGCAGGCGCAGCGCCGGCAGCATGCCCGGATTAAGCGGGTCGAAGGGGATTTTGACTACGAAGTCGACCAAAGAACCGGGCATCCCCTGGCGCACGTACTCCCACACCATGCCGACCGTCCCGGCCCACATCGTGGTCACGCCGGGGGCGGGGCTAAGCGACACGTTCTCGATAAAATTGGCCGTTCCGCCCGGGCCGGTATTGGCCAAATCGCCCCGCAGCAGGGAGTCTAAAAAAATAAGCGAGCGCCCAAACCAAGAGCGGGCCTCGTCTGCAGTAATGAAAACCGTTAGACCCGGCAGGCGGAAGGCCAAGGCCAAACTCAGAGCGGTTATCAGGGCCAACAGATCAAATTGTTGGTCGCGCTTCATAAATTTCACTCTACACCACGTCAGTCCAAAGCACAAATGAGAGTTTGTAGAGAGAATTAGACCGGCAGAGAAAAATCTCACGTAAAATGGGCTAGGCTGCAGCCAGGCAAACTAAGCCGACAGCGCCTGGTCCGACGTGGGTTCCAAGGATCGGGGTGACTTCGACACACAGTACCTCTCCTTCGGGCAAGAGGTGCTGGATTCGCCGGCGTAAAGCTTTGGCCTCTTCCGGAGCGTTCGAGTGGAGTAGCGCAAGTTGCTCCACGGGAGCAATATCGCTGAGCAAATCAACCAGTCGCTCAGTCGCACGCCGGCGGGTTCGTACCCGTTCAACGGTGGCCTGGCCGTTATGAAGCTTGACCAGCGGTTTTATCTGTAATAGGCTACCGAACCCGGCTGTGGCCCAGTTGATCCGCCCACTCCGCTTAAGAAACTCCAGGGTGTCTAACGCGGCAAACAAATACGTGCGCTTGACCTGCGAGTCTAACCTGGCCAAAATTTCGGTCATAGGGCAGCCTTCCGCGACGGCTCTAGCCGCCGTCAGCACGAGAAAGCCCGTCCCCAGGCTGGCTTGCCGCGAGTCAAAAATGGTTACCCCGACAGACTTTACCTCGGCTGCGCCCAATCGGGCGTTATTGGCTGTCGCGCTTAAAGCGCCGGCAACGTGAATCGACAAGATCTCGGCAGCACCTTCCTCAACGAGTGTTTGATAGACCCGGCTAAACAGTCCCGCTCCGGGCGAGGCGGTTGTTGGCGGCGGATTGTACGCAGCCAGCTGCTCGTAAAAGGTCTGGCGCGATAACTCAAGCCCATCGAGGTAGCTGTGCCGGCCAAGGTTGATGTATAGCGGCACGACCGTAATCCCATATTCAGTTGTTAGCGTTTCCGGCAGATCACACGTGCTATCCGTTACAATTCTTATGGGCATTTACTAATCTCATTGACATTAATTGCCGTTTTCTGAGCTTATTTTAACCCGATTAATCTTTCATACAAAACCAAATCAAAAGGCCCGAAAGGTTTTGGAAACCTCCGGGCCGTCATTCTTAAGGAAATGGCCAATCTGCGCTTCACTCGATAAAGCTGTGTTCCTTGGCATAACGAACTAAATCGACGCGGCTGTGCAAATTTAGTTTACCCATCAAATTAGCCCGATGACTTTCAACCGTGCGGACGCTGATGCTCAACGCTTCGGCGGTTTGGCGGTTCGTATACCCCTGAGCAATCAGGCGCAGGACATCAATTTCCCGGCGCGTCAATGCCTCGACCGGTGTCTCTTGATTAACCGGAGACGGCGCGATTTCTTTTAGTAACGCCCGCGTCATGGCCGGATGCACATACACGTCACCGCGCTTAACGGCTCGAATGGCATCAATCAGTTCAGATTCGACCGCGCGTTTGATAATATACCCCGAAGCCCCGGCCTGCATCGCCTCCTGAAACAATCCTTCGTCCTCGTGGACCGTTAGAATAAGTACGCGTGCGTCGGGTAACACCTTTTTGAGACGCTTGGTCACTTCGATCCCCCCCAGACCTGGCATATTCAAATCGAGTAAAACCACTTCGGGTTGCAGCTCGGTGGCTAATCTTAGAGCATCCTCACCATTATCCGCGTCGGCAACAACCTCAAGGTCTGCCTCGGCGCTCAACAAGGCTCGCAGGCCGGCGCGCAGCACGCCGTGGTCATCAGCTATCAGGATTGGAATTGGCATAAGGAACCTCCACGTAAATAGTTGTACCGGAACCAACGGCACTTTCGATCATTAAATTGCCTTGCAGCATTTCAGCGCGCTCGCGAATACCAAGAAGGCCCAGACGGCCGGTATGTCCGATGGTTTCGGGGTCGAAGCCTACCCCATTGTCCTCGATGATAGCGACCACCTGGTCACCGCGCCGCTCCAAAAGAACGTCGACGTGGGTTGCTTGGGCATGGCGTACCACGTTTGTCAGTGCTTCCTGGACAACCCGGTACAAATTCGTCTCAACGGCCGGGGGGAAACGTTGATCTGAAAGTCCGAAGACTTCAAACTGAGTCGTTAATCCGGTCTGGCGGCCAAAGGCTTCGATGTATTGGCGCAGGGCAGCCACCAGGCCCAGATGATCGAGGCTGGCCGGTCGCAAATTAATGGCTAACCGGTGAAGATTCTCCGACACCTCGTTGGTCATTTTCTTTAATTTGCCAATGCCCTTTATGACGGCCTCAGGATTGTCAATCTCACGTTCCAGCAAGCGCAAACCAACCATCAGCGAGCTCAGAGACTGGCCTGCTTCGTCGTGCAATTCACGGGCAATATGGCGACGCTCCGTTTCTTGAACCTCGACCAGGCGGCGGGAAAGCGATTGTAACCGCTCTCGCCCCACCCGTACTTGCTCAAAAAGACGAGCATTCTGAATGGCCACGGTAGCCTGATTGGCAAAGGCTTGTGTCAAATCTGCTTCTAATTGCCCAAAGGCGCCAATCGTTTGGCTACTCAAAGTCAAACAGCCAATCACCTCGCTTCGAACCATCAAGGGTACGCCCATCCAGCCACAAATCTGAACGTCATTATTCCCCCACTCCTTTAAGCGCGGATCACCCTGAGCATCGGTCAATATCACAGGGTGACCTGTCTCTTGAATGGCCCGGTAAAGAACGTTGTCCGCAGCATAGCGACGTCTTGGCAAACGATCGTCCACTTGCAGTACCCCCCGACCGGCAACTGCCTGGAGCCAATCTCCTTTCCGCAGAAAGACGTAGGCTTCATCATAAGAGACAACCCGTTCCAGATGAACCAGAATGCTGTTCAGCACGCGGTTAAGATCAAGGGAGGAGGTCAATGTTGCCGTTGCTTCACGCAGCATTTCTGCTTGTCTACGCGCGGTATGTTCGGCCTCAAACAAACGGGCATTTTCGATAGCAGTTGCGGCCGGCGCAGACAGCCAAGTTAGCAATTGCAGGTCTTCCTGGGAAAAGGAACCGACTTTTTTATTAATCACCTCAAGCGCACCGGTAGTGCGTGGCACACCGGTAGTCTGTGAGCCGGTTTGCAGCGGGGCACACAGTATCGACCGCGTTTTGAAGCCGGTCTGCCGGTCAAATTCACTAAAGAAGCGGGGGTCCTTCGAGGCATCCGGCACCAAAACTGGGTCGCCATGTTCTATAACCCAACCGACGATGCCCTGCCCGGCCGGCAGACGTTTTCCCCGCACAAAATCTGAGTTTCCACCGGAAGCGGCGTGAAACCATAAGCTGCCCTTAGTTTCATCACTGAGCACCACCGAAGCAGCCGTCGCTTCAAGCAGTCGGATAGCATGATCGGTGATCATCGTCAGCGTCTCTTCCAAATTGAGGGTCGAGGTGATGGCTTGACTAATCATATTCATCGTGGTTAGCTCATCCACACGCTGCCGGGCCTCGTGATGAAGCCGGGCATTTTCAATAGCCACCGCAGTTTGATCGGCTAAAGTTTGCAGCAGCTGCTGATCGTTGGCCCTGGAATGGTTAGATTGGTCGATCTCAACGTCTAATACGCCAATCAAGCGTTCACCGACTCGCATCGGGGCGCTGAACCAGATGTAATTCGGTTTTTTCTCAGCAACGACCCAGGCCAGCTGAAACATGCCTCGGGGAGTTGTTGCCTCCTGGCTGTGAATCTTGAGCTGGCGAATACGGCTTTCAGTATCAACCGGTAGCGTTAGGCTTAAGGTCGTCGGCACGCCACGAATTGGCTGGTAAAAATATTCAAGCGAATTGGAATTATCGCCGAGGACACCATAACCGGCACTTTTATATTCCAGCAAAAACGCAGCGGTCTCCAGCGCAATTTCCCAGATGGCCACCTCATCTCGAAATAGGTTTAATTCCCGTCCCAATTGATGAATAGCCATTAGGCGGTCTTTTAATTGCCTTGGCTCGGTAATATCGACGCCAGAACTGACCACATAAGCCGTATGACCCTTCTCATCGACCAAAACGGCGTGAGTCCAGGCAATTAGCCGCCGCCGGTTATCCTTCGTCAGCCAATAACGCTCGTCGGTGCCCGAAAGTGATCCGCTTGTCAGTAGCACCTCGAAAGACCTTGCAGCTTCTTCAATATCATCTGACGTTAAGAATAAGTCCCAGTAACGGTTACCCTCGACTTCCTCAGACAGGTAACCGGTCATAACTTCGCAGGCCCGATTGAAGCGCACAATACGGCCTTGGGGATCTACCACCATAACCAAGGCAATGGGGGAATTAAAAATGGCAGACACGAAGTTTTGCTCTTGACTTAAGGCCGACTCCAAAGTGCCAATTCGCTGGCGCATTTGGGCCAATTCGTCAATAAGCTCAGCTTTGGTCCGTCTCTGATCAGTCATAGTGCCTTCCGAAGTGGCCAAACAAATCTTAGCAAAATCCTATATTCCAGATTATCTCAATTTTGAAGCAACGACAACAGAGCAAATAGTCCTAATTGAGTCGCGAAACAACATTTATTGTACATGTAGGCGTAATTGAAGAAAAAAAATGGCGCTTGTCGTCCTGTCAATCAGAAGATAGATAAGGCGCTGAAAATTGGGGCAGATCCTCGAGAATGCCTCCGACATTGGAATTTGGGGACGGGTCAAGTATAATTACGGTTTGTTAATAAGGAGGAGACCATCGTGAAGCATAATGAACTACTTGCGGATCACGTGGCTATTATCACCGGAGCAGGACGAGGCATCGGTCGAGCGACCGCCTTAATTCTGGCCAAAGCGGGGGCGGCCGTAGTGCTGGCCGCTCGCTCTGCCGATGAAATTACCGGCGTGGCCGACCAAATTAAACACGAAGGCGGTAAAGCCCTGGCTATTCCGACAGACGTAAGCGATATGGGTCAGATCGATCACCTCCTGGTGCTAACGATGCGGGCCTTTGGCCGGGTCGACATATTGGTAAATAACGCGGGCTTGCTTCAGCCGCTGGGAAAGGTCTGGGAGACATCGCCAACGGCATGGAGCAAACTGATCGCCGTGAACGTTATTGGCCCCTATCTCTGCTGCCGCGCCGTACTGCCTCACATGTTAGAACGGGGGACGGGGCGTATCGTCAATGTCTCTTCAGGAGCGGCCGGGCGGGACATCGAAGGGGCGAGTGCCTATAATGCCAGCAAAGCTGCCTTAGAACGATTTAGCAGCACGCTGGCGGCTGAAGTCGCCGCTACGGCGATCAAAGTTACAACCTTTAGACCCGGCGTTGTTGATACGCCGATGCAGACAACTATTCGCCAGACGCCGGCCCACCTGTTGCCGCGAGTAGCACAGTGGCAGGCTTTGTTCGACCAAAAACAGTTACGTCCGCCTTTCGAACCCGCTTATGCGATTTTGTGGCTGGTTAGTCATTTTGTCGACAAGGTTGAAAGACAGCTTTTTAACCTCGACGATCCGGATTTTCGCGATTGGATAGCGACCGACCTCGGTTTGGATCCGCTGCTGTCCCGGGAGCGAGTCTTTCCGAGAGTCTAACGCTTACTTACATTGACAAAGATTGTGCCTGATATTACAATATGTCCTCAATTTACCTGCAAGGAGCAACAACGTTATGGCTTTTGAAAATATTGTAGTACCCCAAGAAGGTGAAAAGGTCACCGTTTCCGGCGGCAACCTAAAGGTTTCTGACAACCCTATATTGGCTTACATAGAGGGCGACGGTATCGGTCACGATATCACCACAGCCAGTAAACGAATCTGGGATGCCGCCGTCCAGGCTGCCTATGGCGGACAGCGCAAAATCGCTTGGATGGAAATTTATGCCGGCGAAAAAGCTGCCAAGATTTATGATGGTAACTATATGCCTGAAGAAACCTTTGACGCCATTAAGGAATTTATTGTGGCGATTAAAGGGCCGTTGACAACGCCGGTAGGTGGGGGTTTTCGAAGTCTTAACGTGACCCTACGCCAAGTTCTCGATCTGTACGCCTGTGTCCGGCCAGTACGCTGGTACAAAGGGGTTCCCAGCCCGCTCAAAGAGCCGGAGAATGTCAATATGGTTATTTTCCGTGAAAACACGGAAGACGTGTACACCGGGATTGAGTACGAAAGCGGCACTCCCGAAAACGAAAAGTTGGCTAAGTTCCTACGACAGGAGTTGGGCGCCAATTTTTTTGAGGGCTCCGGTATCGGCATCAAACCGATGAGCGCTTTTGGCACCAAGCGACTGGTGCGCAAAGCGATCCGGTACGCTCTGGATCGGGGTTATCAAAGTGTTACCTTGGTTCACAAAGGAAATATTCAAAAGTTTACTGAAGGCGCTTTTCGCAAGTGGGGCTATGAGTTAGCTAAAGAGGAGTTTAGCGACGTGACGATTACGGAGGAAGAGCTGTGGAGGAAGCACAACGGTCAGCAGCCCAAAGGCACCGTAGTCATGAAAGATCGTATCGCCGATATTATGTTTCAGCATGCCCTGCTGCGTCCTAAAGAATTCGGCGTGTTGGCGGCTCCGAATCTCAATGGTGATTATCTTAGCGATGCGCTGGCGGCCCAAGTGGGCGGGATGGGTATCGCTCCTGGGGCTAATATTGCCGATTTTGTAGCTCTTTTCGAAGCGACTCACGGTACGGCCCCCAAATACACTAATCTGGATAAGGTGAACCCGGGCAGCTTGTTATTCTCCGGGGTCATGATGCTCGAGTATATCGGCTGGGACGAGGCAGCCCAATTAATTCATAAAGCTTACGAAAAAACTATGGAGCAGAAAATTGTCACTTACGACTTTGCCCGCCAAATGGAAGGCGCTACCGAAGTAAAAACCAGCGAGTTTGCCAGCGCGGTCATAGAAAACCTGTAACTAGGGTTGAACTCCGGTGAACACAAAAGAGTGTGGAGGTCGAGCATCCCCATAAGTTGAGGCAGCTGTTCGCACTCTTTTGTGTTAGGTACAACTCATTTGGCGTTGGGTGGACAGGCGCTCAGATTTTGGCCCTGTAATTCCCAACACGTTCGCTCAGCAAATTGCAGTCGTACCTGCCGGGTGACTTGTGGGCCCCAATCAATGGCATAAACGACCGGCCCGTCCAGGGTTGGACTGTTGACGACAAAAGGAACGGCAAAATCGCTCCAGCTGTTTACATCTTTGATAAGAACCAGGGCCGGCTCAGACAAATTTGCCCGGGCCATTACTTGGAGGGGATCAGCCGTGATATCGTATTTGCCCCGCTGTGCGGCAACTAGCGAAGGCCACTGCCAAATAAAGCTATGAGCGAACAAAGCCATGGCGATGGCAGCCGGTAAATATGGCAATCCCTTTCTCCACACCGGCGCTGCCCCGAGCCGGCCAGCCCCCTGATTTGACAGATAGTGCCCCAACACCTGCATGCCTCGCACCGTTAGCAACAGCAAGGCCGGTAAGGCATCATAATAATAGCGGGGAAAGCCGCCGTCGACACCACCAAAAGCCCAATAAATGGTGTGAATCGAGATCAACCCGGCCAAGATAGCCAACAAAAGCCAATCCCAGCGACCAGAGCGACCGGTAATAAAAGGGATGGGCAAAAACAGCAGGTTGCTCCAACCCGGCCAGCCAAAGAGCCCGGTCGCCAAGGCGGTCAACTTAAGCTTGGTGTTGGTGAAAATCGCATCCCGGAGCGTATAACCAACCGGCCCAATGTCAGGTCCAAAACCCACCCGGTCGTAGGGCCAAACCAGCAAGTACGGGTTAAAAGCCGGATCACCCGAGATAGCCCACCAGTATAGTGGCAACATAATGGCGATAGCTGCTCCGCCCGGAATTAGCCAGCGTAAGCCCGCCCAGCTTAATTCACCGCGCCCCATCAGGAGGAGCAAAAATGCCGCCAGGGGCAGGCCAACTCCAAGCGCGGCAAATGGACGAGTTATAAAAGTGAACCCCAAGGCCACACCGGTCAGGGCGGCGAAGATAGGTTGAGACTCTCGAACCCCGGACGTCAGATGCGAGCCTTCTCGCCGGCGCGCGGACGTACTGTTTTTGATCCAGCGGCACAGGGACCATACGGCTAATGTTGTCCAGAACAGCGACGCCGAATGAGACAAGAATGAACTGGATAGGAACAAAAATCCGGGAGTTAATACAGCCAACCCTGCGGCCCAAACGCCCATAGGTGCGCCGTAAATACAGTTGCCAAGCGAAAGCAGCAAAATTAAAGTCAATACTGCCAAGAAGGCATTAACCAGCCACGGTGCATCCAGGCGAACTCCCAGGCTCAGCAACAGAGGCCAACCCGGAGGATATTTACCGAATCGCTGCCCCTGGTAATCGATCACAAAAGGGGACCAAAAAGCCTGATCATTGGGGGGAGTAGGCACACTCAGGCGATTATGGGCAAACACTTTGGCCTGAAACAGGTAAGCTACCTCATCCTCAGAATGGGGTACACGCTCAAAAACGCGGTCCGAGAGAATGGCGATGACCACAAAGGCAATGACACAGATTGCCGCCGCGGCCCAACGAATTTTAGGATCCCACATCACACTTCACGCTGCCTTAAAAAGGTTGGGAGCTAAGTCCACGACCAATACCCATAGAACACCGGAAATAATAATAGTATAAAGGACAGCTTACGCATATTCTACAAAATCAATTTTTAGGGGGAAGTTTTTTGTGAAAACGCTATCCATCTGTATTGCAATCGGGATTTTGTTATCTGCCGGGTGCGGTCTCCCGACCGCGCTGCCACAGCGCCAAGAAACCGCAGCAACCGGGCAAGCGAATAATACGGCTGCCGGACCGGCCTCCCCTATCTCGCCGTCGAGGACCCCAACGAGCAAACCAAGTAAGCCCATGTCACCCGAGCCAACACCCACTATCTCTCAGGCTGCGCCTGAGCCACAAGCAGCGGGCCGCGCCACGGCCAAACTGGAGAAAGCGGTGATTCGCTACGAACGCAGTGGCGGCTTTGCCGGCTTGAATGAGCAGTGGACCATCTACCCGGATGGCCGCGTCGTATTAGGTGAGGGGGGCGAATGGCAGATTCCCCCTCAACAAGTTGAACAACTCATCGCCGATATTGTCAGGTTAGGATTCTTTACATTTGACGACAATTACGTCCCCAAGGATACATGCTGCGATCGATTTTTTTACAGCTTGACCGTACGCCAGGGAGACGAAGCGAAGACGGTAACGACGATAGACGACGCCCCAAATGTTCCGGACGAAGTGTGGCAAGCTTTGGGCAAGCTTAACAGCTTGTTAATTGACCTACCCTAAGCTGTGAACGCTGAGGCTAAGGATTATTTGAAGGCATATTGACCAGCCTAATTCTTAATCGTCGGGAAATAGATAAAATTGGTTGGTGTAATCGAGTTCGAGCAGACATAGATGCGTACATCGTCGACAAACCAGCCGAAATCATCAAATATCTCATCTGTGCCGATCCGGAAGCGGAAGCGAACATCTTGTCCCTTTAGGCTGCTCAAGTTTAGACGACTGGCCGTGTAACCGTAACTTTCGGCCACAAAGGCCGCACGGCCGCCTAAAGGGTTGCCAAAACTGGCGGCAATCGCGCCGTTGTAGCCGTTGTCAGAGAACAGGCCGCCGACATCATTCCAACTGCTGCCCGCGCTGATACTGTACTCTAGCACCCCGCCATCATAGGTATTAGAGGTATCGTCCTCGAAGTTCCAATCGTGTCTGAAGTGCAAATAAGCATTGGCCGGTAAGCTAACGTCCTTTGTCATTGCAATGAAGTGATCGGACGTACTTCCGCTGTTATAACCCCAGAAGTTGTTAATCCCACTCGTTGCATAAGTGGCCGGAAAAGCGTATGGATTGGAGGTTGGGGGATAGTACCAGTCACTGCCCGCCAGCCCGCCGATCGTCCAGTTTCCGCTGGCCGGATTTTCCAGGTCGTCGAAGAAGAGATGGCTGGGGCTCTGGCCAACCGGGCAAATGGGCGCCTCCAGAGCATTACCGCAGGGCGGCTGGTTCATTTCAACTGCTTCGACGGCATCTTTAACAGCTTTTTGATGGGCGGTACTAAAGCCCAAATTGATGCTGGCCTGAATCAATAGGTCATACAGATCGTGGTAATTGGCACCTGACGTCAGCATGTTGGTTTGAACTTCGTAATAAAGGTCGGCGACCTTGGAGATACCCAGCCCGGTCACGGTCCGACCGTTGAACGTGCCTCCGTCAGTCATCAAATATACGGCCTTGTTGTTCACGCCACTATTGATGTGAACCCCCCCTGCATCGCTTTCACCACACCAATAATTGGGACTACCGATCCGATCGGGATCGCCAAAGACTGTTGGGTCTTTCATATCACGTATGGCCCCAATACTGGGTATATCTTCTCCCATTTTCCACTTAACCGCAGCTGTATCGGTACCGGAACCGTTGGTCTGGTCGATGAACTCGCCCCATACATCCGAAAACGACTCGTTAATGGCGCCAGACTGGTAGTAATAAAATAGGTCAGATGAAAACTCGGTCACGCCATGGGTCAGTTCGTGTCCGACTACATCATCAGCGGCGGAGAAGCCTGCTCCGTAGGCCATCTGCGAACCGTTCCAGAAGGCATTAGCGTATGGACAGCTGGCACTATTGGGGCAGTAGCGGGTAGTTGAAATGAGGGTCATTCCGGCATCATCTAAACTATCCCGGCTGTGCTCACTAAGGAGAAAGTTGTAGGTGTCGCCGGCGTATTCATAAGCCAGTTCCACATCGGCGATACCCGAGGCCGGTCCGCCTTCAGTTCGCACCGGACCGTTGCCCGGCAAACCAAAAGCCGGATTATTGTTATTATCATATACGTTTCGATTGAGAGCCGTATGAATTTGGTTGAAGTTCAAGATCACAATGCCTAATTGGGCATCGACCAGGACTAATTCGCGAATGGGCAGTAGTTCCAGCGGCGTAACCTCGATGCGCCAGACTAACCGACTTATGCGCCGGCCGGGACCACCCATAAGTGCCGGGTTGTGTACCCACAATTCCGGTTCTGCTGCGGTTAACGCGTCTACGCTCAAATCGTGACTTTTAGCCACCCTGGCCAGGGCAGTTTGGCGCGCGGCTGAGGCATCGACTTTCGGTGTTATATTCAAATCCAAATCGGGCAAGAGCTCGCCATTAGCGGAGATGATATCCCGGCCCTGATCCATTTGCACAATGATTTCGCCACCCAAAATCGGAACGCCCTGATAGATTTGTCGGAAGCGAACAAAGGCGCGTCCATCTGCCAGAATCGCCTCGCGCATTGCTCTTAACTCAATGTTTGGATCTCGTAAGCCAAATAATCTGCCGTAGGTGGCCAAAAATCCGCGGGCCGCGTCCTGTGAGGAAGCGGCGAGGCCCAAGACCGCGGGCTGGGCAATCGAGTCGCTTGGTGTGGCTCCGATAAAGCGAACCTTGCCGGTTTCGTCATGGTAGGAGATACGAACTTTACCGCCAGTATCGTTTCTCAACCGGTCAATCAAGGTTGCATCGAATGTTATTGGCCCTTGAGCCGGCGGCGCGGCCTGTCCGATGTAAGGAACTCCTACAATCAAAAGCAGGGCACCAATGAAGATTATCAGGTTTCGAAATCGTTGCATATGCATTACTCTCCCTCTAAACGTAGTTGGACGTTAGAATGTGACACCAATTAAAGAAGCTTCGTAACTCAAACTTACTTGCCAATTCCCAACGAAATAGGGATTTGGCAGCTAAGGCGGCTTGATTGACCTTCGGGGGGCGGGTTAGGCTGTTGGCTAAGCACTTTGCCAACCAAGTTTTGGTCGCCAACCGCTACGGCGGCGGTCATCACGCTGGTAAAACTCAAAGTTTGCAGTTGGGCCAGGGCTGAAGCCTCAGGTAGGTTGATCACACTCTCATAGGCACAACTTCCGGCCAGTGGAACAAGCTGCAGATCATTTAGATTATAGATACGAGAGCCTGTTTGATCCGAGATAAATGAATTCGGTTGGTAGCCATCGGCCGTAATATTCACGGTCAGGCTGCCCCGGTCGCTGGCTTCTCCACTCATCGAAAATTGACCATTGACCTCCGTAGCGGTGCCGATGCGCACGCCATCATCCCCTAAAATAGCTTCGACCGCGGCTCCGGGAATGGGGTTGGTCGTGCCAATTTCGGTGACGCGCCCTATAATAGCCCAGGTGATAGCCGGCGGTGTGATGGGCGTCAGGTCAATGGTAGGGAAATCGTAGACGCGGGGCGACCGTGGGCCGGCAGTGATAACGCGATCGGTATAGCCCGAGGCTGTAATGGTTAATTTCAAGTCGCCGCTGTTGCGGGCGCTGGCCGTCATCGAGAAATTACCGCTGCTATCCGTAACAGTGAGTAAAGCCAGCCCATCGGTGCCCAACGCAGCTCGTACAGATGCTCCAATAACCGGTTGGGCGGTGGCTTGATCGACCACACGGCCCGTAATGGTCCAGTTGACTACGACTTGCCCGGTCGGTACAGCTGTCGTTGTTGGGGTTGGGGTCGGCGGTGCCGAGACCCAGGGAACACCTTCCGTATATTTACTCACGGTATAATTCGCATAAACCCAACCTTCTTCATAAGGCACAGAGGGGAAGTAGATCAGCCACCATAACTCGTCGCTTTCAGAGAACTGTTTACCCAAGATGTCCACAATCGTACCATTACGATATGTTCCTACCGAGTTGTAAATGCCACCCGGTCCGCTTCGCACAACCACAAACCCGCTGGGGCTATCAATAATTGCCTCAGGAACCGGCGGGAGTTTAGGCGGAATGATAATGACAGTCGGCGGCAGGGGTATCGACGGATTTACCCAGGGAACCTGATCAACGTTATAGGCAATTGTATAATCCGCAAAAATCCAACCTCGCCCTTGCGGTCCGCCGACAAAGGGAATAAGCCACCACAATTCTCCCTCCGGGGAGTATTGCTTACCGATAACCTCAACTTTGGCCCCATTACTGTACGTACC